>CALVME010000057.1 GCA_944342055.1 uncultured Clostridia bacterium
ATTGCACGCCACGTGAAAGATTACTTTGAAGGGCATCGCACACACGATCTGCGACATACTTTCATCACGCGTGCGCAGGAAGTTGCTATCCGAAGAGAAATCGTTTCTTTGTGGGTAGGACACGCTCCCGATTCAAGCATAACGAGCTTAATTTATACTCACTTGGAGTTCAATGAGCAGCTACAGCTGGATGAGATTGCAAAGTTCGATTATGTCCCGTAAACGATCTGAAAAAATGTAAAAAACATAGAATTTATTTCCCAAAAATTTCCCCAAAAGCGGTGTTTCACGGACTTTAGCTCCAATTTTTGTGAATTTGGCATGTTAAAATCAAACATTTCACATTCCTTTTTTGGGGAAAGCAGAGGAGAGAAAAGACGCAAAAAAGACAAAAAGAAAAAACCACGATATACAGCAAATTTAGTTAAAATCTACCATATATAGTGGTTTTTGGTGCCGCTGACCGGACTCGAACCGGTACGAAATTTTACTTTCGAGGGATTTTAAGTCCCTTGCGTCTGCCAGTTTCGCCACAGCGGCATATGAAAAATGTATTCGATTATAGTTAGTTTTGATCAAAAACAGAGGATGCCGTCTGATTTTAAGTCCTGTGCGTCTGCCGATTCCGCCACGCGGGCAGGCAAAATCAAAATATCATCATGCTCCGAATACGCGCTTTATTATAGCACTCTTTCCGCCGTTTGGCAAGAGTTTTTTGCTTCCCTTTTGACAGGAAAACGCTTTTTTCAAAGCAATAACCCGATCAAAAATAAATGCAAAGGGTAGTATAGATAAAATCCCCGACGAGACAGAGCGTCCCCGCGCGAAGCCCCGCCGCGTTCGCCGTTGTAACACCATAGCAGCGGAACGGAGAACGCCGTCCCGAGCTGAATGACGCCGTAAAGAGGAGAGGCGAAAAAGACAAAGACCGCCGAACACAAAAAGACGGGAAGCGCGGCGAGCGCTTCGCCTTTGTCGTCTTTTCGGCGCGTCCCGAACAGAAATACGGCAAACGCCGCAACGCAGTTCCAGTCTCCGATAAGCGACATGACCGCGCAAAAACCGATCAGAAATGTTTTCTGTCCGTCGTTGTATCTTTCCGAAGCGTTCACGCGCAGCATCGTTAATCCCCAGGCGAGAGACCAGAAGACGCTCGTCTGATTGAGGATCCGCCCGCGGAAAAAGGGCAGAAAGGAGGCGGCGCCTGCAAAATCGTCGGAAGCGAACACATAGGCGAAGTGCGAAAGCAGCGCGAACGCAAAGATTCGAGCGGCGTATTTCCCGACGTCGCGCGTACGGTGAAAGCCTTCCGCGACGAAATAACAGAAAATCGGACAGGAGATCCGTCCGATTGTATGCGCAAGCGGGGAGAGCGCATTCTCGGAAAATCCCGGGAAGAGCGCCCATGCGACGTGGTCGAGCGTCATGGCTGCCGCCGCGATGCATTTGAGCGCAAATGCGCTCAGAGATAATTGCGGTTCTGAAAGTCGTATCCTGATGTGCGCGCCTCCTCATTGCTCCGAAATTTGTTCAGTTTTCCCTCTTCAAAAGGGCAAAGATCGTCTTTTTCGAAGGGTTGTAGTTCCTGGCGAGACAGTGCATCAGCAGTTCCTCCAGCGAGGCGAGGGCGGCGACGCTGCCCCCTGCGATGCTGTAAGCGATGAAAAAATTTTGTTTCACGAAATAGGGGATGAGGAAGGCGGCAAGTCCCGTCAGTTTGTTCAGGTATGTATGCATGGAGGCGAAGCGACGGTATTTGCAGAAAGCGGCGAGGTATGCCCCGAATCGTATGAGCACGGCGCATCCGATGAGGATCCATATCCCGATCGGGAAAATCGAAACGAGGATGGGAAGGATGCGGAAGATCATCACGGCATAAAACAGCAGGTCGGCGACGCTGTCCAGCTTGGCGCCGAAGGCGCTTTCGCAGCGAAGCTTGCGCGCGAGCCAGCCGTCCAGCGCATCCGTCAGGCCGCTGATCGTATAGATCGCATAAAACAAAGGGGACAAAGGTTCAACAAAGAGCAAACACGCACAGCCGACGATCCGCAAAAAGGTGAGGACGTTGGGAAGTGTCAATCGTTCTTTCATAGGTACTCCTGCCGACAAGGCGGCTTTTTTCGTGTGGCGCAGGCTGCGCCCGTTTTCTTATATTATAAGGCAAAAGCGAAAAAAGTCAACCAAAATCGGAAAGGAGAGAGAAGTTCCGATGATTCGCGCGCCAAAGAGAGGAAGGATTGCCTTTGCGAGACGATGAACGGTCAAAGCTCGCGCAGGCGTTTTTTCTTGAGCGGGGAGATGCAAAAAAAAGACGGCGATCTGAAATCGCCGTCTTGTGTCTGGAGGCGCCACCCGGATTTGAACCGGGGAGTCAGGGTTTTGCAGACCCTTGCCTTACCTCTTGGCTATAGCGCCAAAAAAAAGCAGCTCGGATATTTGGAGCGGGAAACGAGATTCGAACCCGCGACATTCACCTTGGCAAGGTGACGCTCTACCACTGAGCCATTCCCGCAAATTTATCCGCACTGCTTTTTGTTGGTGGAAGTTATAGGGTTCGAACCTATGACCCTCTGCTTGTAGGGCAGATGCTCTCCCAGCTGAGCTAAACTTCCGAACTCGCTTAACGCTCATATAATATAACAGATTCTTTTTCAGAATGCAAGCGTTTTTTCATGCTTTTTTAAAAAAAATAAAAAATTTTTTTGCGCTTTCTCGGGGCGGAAGACCGATCGTTTTGCGTCTTTCCGTTTTGCGGAAAAGTCAAACGGAAGGGGCGGGAGCCGTCTGTTTTCCTTGCGTCTTTGGCTTTTCCGTGTTATAATGAGCATATGTATCGCGTCTATTTGAAAAAAGGAGAAGAAAAGCGCATCGTCGCGGGGCACAGTTGGGTTTACGCCAACGAAGTCGCGCGCACGGAAAAAGACGATGCGGACAAGAACGGATCTCTCGCCGCCGTGTATGCGGCGAACGGGAAGTACATCGGCAAGGGATACATCAATCATGCGTCCAAGATACTCGTGCGGATCTTTATCCGCGACGGGGAGGAGGACGGCAAGGAGCTGTATCGAAAGCGGCTGCGCCGCGCGGACGAGTATCGCCGCGCCATGGGATATCGGAGTTGCTATCGCATGGTATTCGCCGAGGCGGACGACCTGCCTGCGCTCATCGTCGATAAGTATGCGGACATTCTCGTCGTTCAATGCCTCTCTCTGGGCATTGAACGGCAAAAGGAACTCATCACGGAATGTCTCGCCGAACTGTTCGCGCCGAAGGGGATCTACGAGCGCTCGGATGTCGCCGTGCGCGCCAAGGAGGGCTTGCCCGAATCGGTCGGCGTGCTCTACGGGGAGGTTCCCGACGAGGTGATCGTCGAGGAGAACGGGCTCAAAATGGCGATCGACGTCAGGCACGGGCAGAAGACAGGATACTTCCTCGATCAGAAGGAGAACCGCTATGCCCTGCGCCGCTATGCGGCGGGCAGGGACGTGCTCGACTGCTTCTGCAACAGCGGCGGGTTTTCACTCAACGCCGCGCTGACGGCGAAATCGGTGACCGCCGTGGACATTTCGGAGCTCGCCCTTGCCGACGTGCGGAAAAACGCCGCGCTCAACGGGCTCGGCAACATCGAGACGCTCTGCGGGGACGTGTTCGAAGTGCTTCGGGAATACAGGCGCGAGGGCAGAAAATTCGGTGTCGTCGTGCTCGACCCGCCCGCCTTCTGCAAGAGTGCGGCGGAGGTGAAGGACGCCTACCGCGGCTATAAAGACATCAATCTTCTGGGCATGAAGCTCGTCGAGGAAGGGGGATTTCTCGTCACCTGTTCCTGTTCTCACTACATGGCGATGCCGCTCTTTGAAAAAATGCTCATCGAGGCGGCGAGGGAGTCGGGAAGGACGGTCAGGAGCGTCGAAGTCAAGACGCAGGCGCCCGATCACCCCTCTTTGCTGTGCGCGGAGGAAACTTCATACTTAAAATGCTTTGTTTTGCATATAATTTGAATTGTTTTTCAAAAGACGGGTTGACAAACGGTCGAGACGGTGTTATACTAAAAAAGATAAAAAACGACAGAGAGGTAAACAAACAATGAAACTGGAATTCAAGGGCGTAACTGCAGAAGAAATGTCCTTCAAGATGAATAAAATTCAGATGCAACCCAACACGAAGTTTGAGATCAAGCCCGCGTTTGCGAGGCAGATCCAGCGCATCAAGGAAAACGAGAAGGTCCACATCGTGCGCCTGAACCTGAAGATCGAATCGACGGAGCAGTCTCCCAAGCCCTTCAACATGACCATCAACCTGGTCGGCTTTTTCGAGGCTGAGTACGAGGAGACGGAGGCAGAACAGAGAAAATTTGCCGTAGAGGCGACGAACATTCTCTATCCTTACCTGCGTTCCGCAGCGACCAACCTGACGGCGGATGCGTTTGCAAATCCTCTGATCCTTCCCGTCATTCCGGGCGGCGTTCTCTTCCCCGAGGACAGAGAGGAGCCTGAGACTCTCAACTGAAAGAGAGTTGTGCCGAACGAAAAAGGCAACGTCGCGCAGGCGATGTTGCCTTTTATTTTTGATAAGGAGGAAAAAACATGACGATTTTTCTCTCTGCGAGCAGTTGCATTTTCCGCAGGAAGCGGTGAAAAAGATAGCGGCGGCTGACGCGCAGTACGATCACGAGGCGCTCGCGCCCGTCTGGCGCAAGCTGTACGATCCGAAAACCTGGGACGCCGCCGTCAAGGAATTGCAGGGCATCTTTGCGGAGGACGAGGACGGCATGAAGATGCTCACTTGCATGCTCCATTGCTGCCTCTATACCCGCGAACTGTATGAAGAGCGCGGCATTCCCGAGGATATTTTTCTTGCGACCATGTCCTTTCTCATCCGCTTTCTCGAGCGGCAGAAAGAGATCGCGGGGGAGTATGCCTTCGTATGGGCGTGGTGGTTCCCGCGTCAGCTCGCGCTCAGGGAATTCCACATCGGAGAACTCGAATACGAGATGACGGAGGAGGGCGGCGTACCCTGTCTCTCCGTACACATCCCCGCGGGCGTCTCCCTGACGAAGGAAAAGCTCGGCGCGACGCATCGGGCATGGAAAGCGTTTGCCGCAAAGTTTTTTCCTGCGTATGAAAACGCGGAGGTGTATTGCGATTCCTGGATGCTCTCGCCCGCGCTCAGGGAGCTCTTGCCCGCGAATTCCAACATTTTATACTTTCAGAGCTGTTTCGAGATCTTGCATTCGGACGACAACGACGCCGTGCTGGACTGGGTGTTCCCCGGGGAGAAGCCTCCCTACGAACAGCTCTCCGAGCGCACCTCTCTGCAGCGCGCGATGAAGCGCTATCTGGTGAACGGCGGCAGGGTCGGCTGGACAAAGGGAAGGCTCCGTTCCTTCGGATGAGCCGTTGCTTCCCGTTTCGGGAAGCCGAATGCGCGAAAGGCGGCCTTTGCCGCCTTTAAAAGATGTTTTCCAGAGAGATCGCGTAACCTCCCGGGAGGTTGGCGCAGACGTCGAGGAGCACCTCGATCTTGGCGCGCGCCGCGTCGTAGCTCTGCACGCGGATGAGCCCGATGGCTTCGTCCAGCCAGTAATCCACATAGGAGATGCTCGTGTGCGGCACTAAGATGTGCAGCGTCTTTTTCTTCTGATACCACATGTCTCTCACCGCCTTGCCGTCCTCGGCATTGGCGGTTTTTTCTTCCGTTTTGTCGTACAGCGTCTCGAGCGCTTCGCCGAATTCCGTAAATTCGGAGCGAAGGTATGCGTTCTCCGCAAAGGCGGCGCCCACGATGACGATGAGGGAGAGCAGGACGGAGACGAGCGTCTTTACCACGGCTGACCTCCCAGCTCGACGCGAAAGATCTGATATTCCTTTCCGTTCTCCTGCAGGTAGCAGTTTCCCTCGCTGTCCGTCGTGAGGACGAATACGTCTTTCAGAGCTGCGCTCCGTTCGCGCAGCACGGAGCGGAAGAACGCCTCGTCCTTGCCTGTCAGGGCGACGTTTTTGGAATCGAACTGTCCGTTGTTGACGATGAGGACGGGGAGCGAGGTGTCCTGAAAGTTCTCGTTCGGCAGGGCGGAAAACTGCCCGTTCGATTCGTAGATGCCGTATTTGACGGCGGCGAGGGAAAAGTACCCCGCGCCGCGTATGCTCTCGATGAGGTCTGAAACGTCCATGTTGTTCTGCCTGAGCCGATAGACGTCTATGCCTTTGGGGGTGATGACGATGCTCGGCTGTCCGCTCAGAATGGCTTTGAAGGGCTTCCATTTCAGGTCGAGCAGACAGATGATCTGGTGCAGGACGAAGATGGAGAGGATGGCGACGACGCCGTAGAGCAGCGGAATGGTGGAGTCCGCCATGGGGATGCAGGCGAGGTCGGCGATGATGAGGGTGATGACGAGCTCGAAGGGCTGCATCTCCCCGATCTGCCGTTTGCCCATCAGCCGCATGATCAAAACGAGAGTGACGAAAATGATGACAGTTCGGATCACGATGAGTGCCATAGCGCTCACAGTATGCGGAAAAAATCCCGAATCATGCCGAATAACGATTGCAAATGCGCTAAAAAAGGGGTATAATAATGCATAATATGACGTACGAAGCGGCAATCAAGGCGCTTTCCGAGCTCGAAAAGAGCGGGAGCGTGTACGGGACGGAGCGGGTGCGCGCGCTGCTCGCGCGGCTCGGTTCGCCCGAAAAACAATATCGCATCGTCCACATAGCGGGGACGAACGGCAAGGGAAGCACGGCGGCGATGCTCGACAGCGTCTTGCGCGAGGCGGGCTTCCGCACGGGCAGATTCACTTCTCCCGCCGTCTTTGACCGTCGGGAGTGCTATGCCGTCTGCGGAAAGCCCGCTTCCGAGGAGGCGTTAGGTCGGGCGTTTTCCGAGGCGCTTGCCCTGCGCACGGACACGACGGCGTTCGAGACGGAGTTCTGCGCGGCGATGGCGCTCTTTGCGCGCGAGAAGTGCGACTACGCGATCGTGGAGTGCGGGCTCGGCGGCAGGGACGACGCGACGAACGCGATCGGGGAGAAAGCGCTCGCCATCGTGACGTCCGTCTCCCTTGATCACACCGCGGTGCTCGGACATACTTTGAGAGAGATCGCGGCGCACAAGGTCGGCATCGTCGGAGATTGTCCGTTCGTGACGGGAAGTCAGCCGCAGGAAGTCATGGAGGTGTTTGCGCCCCATCATCCCGTCGTGGCGGAGCCGTATGGCGGCGAGATTGCCCTTGCGGGCGGATTCCAGCGCTACAACGCGGGGATCGTGCAGAGGGCGGCAAAACTTCTCGGCGTCGGGGAGGAGGCGATCGCGCGCGGCATCGCGCGGGCGGAGGTTTCGGGAAGGTTCGAACGCATTCCCCTGCGAAAGGGCGTTCTGATTTTGGACGGCGCGCACAATCCGGGTGCCGCGATCGCGCTCAAAGAGGCAATTTTGTCGTCTTTCCCGACGCAAGAGCGGCATTTCATCGTCGGGGCGTTCGCGGACAAGGCGGTGGACGAGGTCATGTCGATCTTGTTGCCGCTCGCAAAGGACTGCCTCGTATTGCAGGCGCCGCTGCCGCGCGGCATGGAACGGAAACAACTCGCTTCGATCGCGTCGCGCTACTGTAAAAAGGTGCGCACGGGAGACGAAGCGGAGATCAGAGAGACATTGAGTGAAGCGGGCGTCGTGATCGCCTGCGGTTCATTTTCGATTTTGTCGAAAGTGCGGAGGTGTATTGATGGATAAACAGAAAGCGGAACAAGCCGTGCGCGACCTGCTCGTCGCGCTCGGAGAAGACGTGGAGCGGGAAGGACTTTGCGAGACGCCGGAGCGCGTCGCGCGCATGTACGAAGAGCTGCTCGCGGGGTATGGCGACGATGAAAAGACGTATCTGTCCAAGACGTTCGCTACCCAATCGGGCGAGGCGGTCGCCGTGCGCGACATCGCCTTTTCCTCGCTGTGCGAACATCATCTCATGCCCTTTTTCGGGACGGTGTCCATCGCCTATCTCCCGGGAGAGCGCGTGGTGGGACTGTCCAAGCTCGCGCGGACGGTGGAGGTTTATGCGCGCAGATTGCAGCTTCAGGAGCGCATGACGGCGCAGATCGCGGATGCGGTGTACGGCGCGCTCGGCGCGCGCGGCGTGCTCGTCACCTGCGAGGCGGAGCATACCTGCATGACCTGCCGCGGCGTAAAGAAGTTCGGCGCTAAGACGGAGACGTACGCATTCCGTGGGGAACTGACGGAGGAAGAGCGGCGGCGGCTCTGGGAAATGTGCCGATGAAGATCGGGGATCGGAGTTTTTTAAGCGGAACGGAGGTGATGGGCATTTTGAACGTCACCCCCGATTCCTTTTATGCGGACAGCCGCGTGACGGCGGATTCCGTCCTGCGCCGCGCCCTGCGGATGGCGGAGGAAGGGGCGGCGGTGCTCGACGTCGGGGCGCAATCCACTCGCCCCGGGCACGTTCCCGTCTCCGCGAAGGAGGAGATCGAAAGGTTAAAGACGGTGCTGCCCCTCCTTCGCAGAGAGACGACGCTCCCGCTCTCCGTCGATACCTATTATGCGGACGCGGCGCGCTATGCGCTGGACGAAGGGGCGGATCTCATAAACGACGTATGGGGGCTCACTTATGATCGGGACATGGCGCGCACGATCGCCGCTTACGGCGCTTCCGTGTGTATCATGCATAACAAAGCGGACTGCGCCTACGCCGACTTCTGGGGGGAGATTTTTGCGTTTTTACGGCGCTCCGTCTCCCTCGCGCTGGATGCGGGCATCGGGGCGGATCGCATTTTGCTCGACGGCGGCATCGGCTTTGGCAAGACGAGAGAGCAGAACTTTGAACTTCTGAACGGGTACGAGCGCCTTTCTTCGCTCGGCTATCCGCTGCTTTTGGGCGTTTCGCGCAAGTCCATGTTCGGCGGCAGGCCTGAGGACAGGCTGGAGCCGACGCTGCGGGCGACGGAGCTCGCGGTCAGAAAGGGTGTGCGATTCGTGCGCGTGCACGACGTCAGAGAGAACAAGGAGGCGATCGGACGGGCCTATGCGGACTTACATTGACATCAGAAATTTGAAAATACTCGCCTGCCACGGCTGTCACGCCGAGGAGAAGACGGAAAAACAGCCCTTCGTGTTCACGGTGCGCCTGGAGACGGATTTTTCGGGCGCACGGGACAGGCTGGAGGGGACGGTGAGCTACAGCGACGTCATGAAACTTCTCGTCGGCTTCTGCGAGGGGCATTGCTTCAACCTCATCGAGACGCTGGCGACGGAGGCCGCCAAGCTCATTCTGAAACGCTTTTCTTCCGTGCGCAGGGTGCGCGTGACGGTCGCAAAGCCCGAGGCGCCCGTGCCTCTCGACTTTGAGACGGTCTCGGCGACGGCGGAGCTCGGCTGGGAGACCGCCTTTGTCGCGCTCGGGAGCAATCTGGGCGACAGGAAGGGGTATCTCGACGGCGCGGTCTCGTTTTTGCGGGAGAGAGAGGATATCCGCGTGGTGAAAGTTTCCTCTTATCTGGAGACGGCGCCCTACGGAGGCGTCGCGGACCGCCGTTTTCTGAACGCCGCGGCAAAGATAGAGACCATCCTTTCCCCGCTCGAACTTCTGGACGTGCTGCAGAAAGGAGAACGGGCGGCGCATCGGGAGCGCAAAGAGCACTGGGGCAACCGTACGCTCGATCTCGATCTGCTCCTCTACGGGGAGGAGATCGTGCGTTCCGAGCGGCTCACTCTGCCTCATCCCGAGATGACAAAGAGGGAGTTCGTGCTCGCGCCGCTTGCTGAGATAGACCCCTTCGCGTTCGTGCCGACCGAGCGGAAAACGGCGGGCGAATTGTTCGCCCGACTCAGGCAGAAATGAAAAATCTGGCATAGTACAATCTCAAAAAAGCATATCATACGGTATGCTTTTTTCTTTTTTGCTGTCGTTTCTGCAGCGCGTTTTCTGTTTTACGGGAGCTCTCGACAAGGGCGGATTTCCCAAGCCGCTCTCCAAGGCGGAGGAAGCGAAGTATCTCGCCCGCGCGATGGAGGGAGACAAAGAGGCGAAGGACGTCCTCATCCGCCACAACATGCGCCTGGTCGCGCACATCGTAAAAAAATATACGGGGGCGGCGGAGACGGACGATCTCATCTCCGTCGGGTCGATCGGGCTCATCAAGGCGATCAACACCTATCGCCCCGAAAAGGGGACGACGCTCGCGACTTACACGGCGCGCTGCGTGGAAAACGAGATCCTCATGCTCCTGCGCGCCAACAAGAAGCACAAGTGCAACGTCTCTCTGACCGATCCCGTCGGGACGGACAAAGACGGCAACGAACTCACCCTGATGGACCTGCTCGCGGAAAAAGAGGACGTCGTGTTCGATTCGGTGGAGCGCTCTCTGCTCGGCGAACGGCTGGAGCGGCTCATGCGCGCAAAGCTGACCGAGCGGGAATACACCGTCCTCGATCTGCGCTACGGCTTGCACAAGCCGCCCATGCCCCAGCGGGAAGTCGCAAGGTCGCTCGGCATTTCCCGTTCGTACATTTCGCGCATCGAGAAAAAGGCGATCGGGAAACTCAGGGCGGCAATGGAGGAGGCGCGCTTCCTGTCCGAGTGAAGTGGAACAAAACAGTTTGCATTTTCCGAAAAGTGTGCTATAATCATACTGCGATTTTATGCACAAGGAGTAATTCATGCTTTGCAGTAGATGCGGAAAACGCGACGCTGTTTATGACGTGACGGAATTTGCGGATACCAGGCTGCCGACGTTTGTCTGCGACGAATGTCTCGGCGAGGTCTGTCAGGGCAGCGCGACCTGCCCGACCTGCGGGTGGACGCAGGAGGAATACATGCGCACGGGGCTGATGGGATGCGCGGATTGTTATCGCGCGTTTCTGCCGCTCACTTTGCGGGAAACGCTGCGGTTGCAGGGTAAACTCATTCATGAGGGCGCCCGCCCGAGGCGCGCCAATTATAAGCTCATTGCGCGCAGAGAGCGGCTGAAACAACAGGTGGAAGAATTGCTGAACGCGAGAGACTATGCGGCGGCAAAGCGGCTGAGCGAAGAGATCGTGCGGCTCAACAGAGAGATCGAGGGGGAGGAGTGAAGTGGAACTGCTGCAGACGGTAGCGGTGTCGACGCGCATTCGCCTCGCCCGCAATTTTGCGGAATATCCCTTTCCGCACCGCCTCAAGGACAAAGAGGCGGTGGAGACCATCATCCATACGGTGAGCGAGGCGCTCAACCGCGCGGACGATTTCAAGTTATACCGCATGGACGCCGTCCCGATGGACGAGGCGGAGCGGTTTATGGAAAACTATCTCATCTCACCCGCCCTCATCGAGCGGCGGGACATCTCCGCGGTGCTCATCAACAGCGACGAGAATCTCTCGATCATGATCAACGAGGAAGATCACCTGCGCGAACAGTGCAGCTGCAAAGGTTACGATCTTTCGGGGTGTTATGAAATTCTGGCGGGGCTGGACGACAGACTGTCCAAATCGATCGCGTTTGCTTACGACGAGCAGCTCGGTTATCTGACGGCGTGTCCGACCAATCTCGGCACGGGCATGCGCGCTTCGGTGATGCTGTTTTTGCCCGGGCTGATCGAAAACGGCTTGCTCCCCGCCGTGGGAGAACAGATGGAGCGTCTCGGTTTTACCCTGCGCGGCGTCAACGGAGAGGGAAGCGCTTCTTTGGGGGCGCTCTGCCAGCTCTCCAACGAAGTCACGCTCGGCATGAGCGAAAACGAGATCTTGCACGAAGTGAACAACGTCGTGCTCAAGATCGTGCAGCTGGAGGGAGAGGAGCGGCGCAATCTCTTCCTGACGGACGGACCGCAGGTGCGCGATCGCGCTCTGCGCGCCTACGGCGTATTGAGAAATTGCGCGTTGCTCGAATATGAAGAATTTATGACGCTGCTTGCGGACGTGAAGCTGGGCGTGACGCTCGGCATTCTGGAGGCGGATCTTTCGCAGCTGGACGATCTGGCGGTGGCGATGCGGAACGCCAATTTAAAGGCGCGGATCAAGATGCCGCTGACCGAGCTGGAACTCGCCTCGTGCAGGGCGAAATATGCGGAGAGCGCGGCGGAAAAGCTGATTGTGAGGAAGGAAGCATGAACGACAGAGATTATTTTGAACGGGCGGATAAAAATATGCGGGCGGTGCTTGAAGAGGCACAGAATCTCGCGGACGACAGGCGCACAAAGTGGATCGGCACGGAGCACATCGTATACGGCTTTCTGGTCGTGCCGTCCTGCCGTGCGTACGCTATCCTGAAGGATCACGGAGTGAGCGAGGATAATTTTTTTCTGTCGATCAAGAAATATCTGGTTGCGGATTCCGTCCGGTACGGATTCAGCCAGAATTTACGGAAGATTTTTGACCAATTGCTCGAAGAGGGAGGCAGGCCGGATGGCTGGGGGCAGCTCCATACCGAAGACGTGCTTGCCATGATTTTGCAGATCGATTGCTGTGCGGTGAAGGAGCTGCTCGTCATGGACATCCATCTCGAAAGTATGCGCAG
>CALVME010000058.1 GCA_944342055.1 uncultured Clostridia bacterium
CGCGATAACAGGCGTAAGCGTTTGCGCTCATCGCGGACAAGTCTGCCCGCTCGCACCGTTCCACCGCGGCACGGAGCGCCTCCGCAGAGTCGTATCGGAACAAAAATCCCGTCTCGCCGTCGCGCACCAGCCCGCGGATGTTCCCGACGTCGCCCACGATGGCGGGCGTGCCGTTCGCATACGCCTCGACGATGACCATGCCGAACGTCTCGTACCACTGCGAACACATCACGAGCGCCTTCGCCCCCTGCATCAGGGCGTTGACTTCCGCCCTGTCCTTCCTGCCGCACAGCTCAATGTTGGGACAGTCCTTCGCCGCGGCGGACAGTTCCTCTTCCAAGGGTCCGCTCCCCACGATCTTCAATGAATAATCCGTCCCGCGGAACGCTTCCACAAGAAGGCGCACCCCCTTGATCTCCTCCAGCCTGCCCACGAAAAGATAGTATTTCCCTTCGCCGCGCTTGCCGCCCTCGTCGTAGGTAAAGTTCGGTTTGACAAAAATGCGGTCGGCGGGAACGAGCGAAGAGAGCTTGTCCTTGGTGAACTGCGTCAGGCAGATATAATGCAGAGAGCGGTACGTCCTGCGATACAGCCTGTTCGACAGCGCGACCGTCAGCGTCTGCAGTTTGCTCTTGCGATAACAGGCGTGCTTTACGGCGCAGCGCTGACCCTTCGCAAGACAATCCTCGCAGATCTTTCCGTCACGGAAGAACGTCGCCCCCGGGCAAAGCAGGCGAAAGTTGTGGACGGTCTGCACGAGCGGCACCTTGCACCGCTTTGCCGCGAGATAGACGGAAGGACTGACGAGGCTGAGCGTATTATGCACGTGCACCACGTCTACCCCCTCCCGCCGGATGATCTTTCTCACTTCGCGCGCCGTCCTCGGATTGTACAGCGCCGCAAACGGCAGGGCAAGTTTTTGAAACAAGCCGAGCCGTTCCGCGTTGCTGCGCTCATAGACGATCACCCTGTGACCGTTCGCCTCCAGCAATTTCCTTTCGTTTTCCGCGACCGTATCCTCTCCGCCCGCAATGCGGTAACGGTTGTGTACGATCAGCACCGTCTGCTTTTGTTCCATATCGGTTTCCCTCTGAAATAACTTTTTCTCTTATTCCACCGTGACGCTCTTTGCGAGATTCCTCGGTCTGTCCGGATCGTTGCCGCGCGCCACCGCCGTATAGTAAGCGAGCGCCTGCAGCGGAATGACGGACAAAACGGGCGAAAACAATTCCCCGCACTTGGGGAGGAGAAAGCAATCGTCCACGCCTTCGCGCCGCGCATATTCCTCAAACGGCGTGATCAGAAAAATCTTCGCGCCGCGCGCCCTGACCTCCGCCACCGCGTTGAACGTCTTTTCGGCAAGTCTCCTCTGCGTCATGATCGCGACGACGAGCGATCGCCCGTCAATCAGCGCAATGGGTCCGTGCTTCAGCTCCCCCGCAGGGTAGCCCTCGCTCGGTATGTAGGCGATTTCTTTGAGTTTCAGGCTCCCCTCCAGCGCGGCGGCATGATCGACGCCCCTGCCCAGAAAACAGACGTTCTTCGCGTCCTTGAACTTCTGTGCAACGCGCTCCACCTCTTCCAGGCGGGAAAGCGCCTCTTCGCAGCGTTCGGGATAGCGGTTGAGCTCCTCCTCCGCCCGCTTTGCGTCCGCCCCGCGCGCGGCGGCGATCGCCGCCGCGAGCAGATAGAGCGCCGTCAGCTGTCCGTTGTAACTCTTCGTCGCTGCCACCGCCGTCTCCGCGCCCGCGATCGTCGGCACAACGAGATCGGCGAGCGAAGCCATCGAAGAATGCGCCACGTTGGTGACGACGAACAGCGGCGTGCCGCTCTCCCTGTCGAGCTGCGCCGCGGCGATGGTGTCCGCCGTCTCGCCGCTCTGACTGACGGCGATCGCCAGCGTGTCGTCCCCGAGAATGGGGTCGCCGTAGCGGTACTCGCTCGCAATGCACGCTTCCGCGGGGACGCGCGCGAGCCGCTCTATGGCAAGTTTCCCCGCGAGCCCGCTGTGATACGCCGTGCCGCATCCGATGAGATGGATCTTTTTGAGCTTCCGAAAGAGCGGCAAGAACGGTTCCAGCCGCACCCGTTCCGCAAAATTCGAAATGGTATTGCGGATGGTCTGCGGCGTCTCCTTCATTTCCTTGAGCATGAAATGGGCGTTGTCTCCCCTTTCGAGCGTCTCCGCCCGCAGGGAACAGACCTGCTCTTGCCTTCGAACCTCGCCCCGATCGTCAAAAATCTGCACACGATCGGCGCAGACGAGCGCCATGTCCCCGTTTTTCAGCACCGTCACCGTCTGCACGCACCCCGCAAGCGCGGGGATGTCGCTCGCGAGGTAATACCCCGTCTCGCCCCTGCCCACGATGAGCGGGCTGTTTCTGCGCGCCGCAGCGATGACGTTCGGCGCCCCTTCGCAGAGCGCGGCGATCGCAAACGAGACCTCCAGCCTTCTAACGACGGCGCGAAGCGTCTCCCTCAGGTCTCCCCGATCGTACAACGCAAAGAGATGCGCGATCGTCTCGCTGTCCGTGTCGGAGGAAAAGACAAAGCCGTTCGCCTCGAGCTCCTCCCGCAACGCGCGGTAATTTTCTATGATCCCGTTGTGTACGATGGCAAATTTGCCGCTCCTCAAGGGGTGTGCGTTCCGTTCCGAGGGTGCGCCGTGCGTCGCCCAACGGGTGTGACCGATGCCGATCGTGCCGATCATTCCGCCGATCTCCTCGCGGACGGCGTCCACCTTTCCTTTTTTTCGCACGACTCCGAGCGAACTGCCGTTCAAAACGGCGAGTCCCACCGAATCGTAGCCGCGGTATTCCAATCGCAAAAGCCCCCGATAGACCTCGGGCGCCGCCTGACGAGTTCCGACATATCCCACGATACCGCACATACGGACGCCTCGCTACAGTTCGCCGCCCGCCGCGACGAGTGCGGCGACCACTTCGCCCACGCAGTCCTCGCACAGCGAGAACGATTCCCCCTCCGCCATCACGCGAATGAGAGGTTCCGTCCCCGAAGCGCGCACGAGCATTCTGCCCGCGCCGAAAAGACGCTGTTCCGCCGAGCGCAACGCAAGGAGCACTTTCGGCTCTTCGAGCAGCGCCCCGCCGCGCTCCGTGCGCACGTTTTTGAGCACCTGCGGATATTTCTGAAAGGGTTGCGTCAGCGCAGAGAGCGGAAGTTCCCGCTCCGCGAGGATCTCCATCACCTGAATGGCGGTCAGAATCCCGTCGCCCGTCGTCGCGTACTTTGAAAATATGATGTGTCCCGACTGCTCGCCGCCGAGCGAATAGCCGTTTTTGAGCATGCTCTCATAGACGAACCGATCGCCCACCTGCGTCGTCTCGCAGCGGATGCCCAGTCTGCCGAGCGCCTTGCTCAGCCCGAAATTGCTCATGACCGTCGTTACGATCGCGTCGCGCTCGAGTTCCCCGCGCTCCTTCAGATGCCGCGCGCAGAGATACAGAATGCTGTCTCCGTCCGCGACGTTGCCCTTCTCGTCCACGCAAATGCAGCGGTCTGCGTCCCCGTCGAAGGCAAAGCCGATGTCCAGCCCCTTCTCCCGCACGAGAGCACGCAGTGCCTCGACGTGCGTGGAACCCGCCCCGCGGTTGATGTTGACGCCGTCGGGCGCGTCGTGAATCGGATACGTCTTTGCGCCGAGCGCATTGAACACGCCGGGCGCGATCATGAAGGCGCTTCCGTTCGCGCAGTCCAGCCCTATCCGCTTGCCTCGATAGGAACAGGTCGCAAGGGAGACGAGATAGCCGATGTATCGGTTTCGCCCCGCGAAACAGTCCACCGTGCGACCGATCCTTTCCCGCCGCGCGGGAGGGACGCTTCCGCCCCAGCTCTTCCCGAACGCATGCAAATTGCCATCGAGATACGCCTCGAGGAGCTCCGTCACCGCCTCGCTCATCTTTTCTCCCATGCCGTTGACGAGCTTGAGCCCGTTGTCGTAATAGGGATTGTGGCTCGCGGAGATCATGATGCCGCAGTCGAAGTCCTCCGTCCGCGCGATGAACGATACGGACGGCGTCGTGGTGACGTGCAGCAGAAAGACGTCCGCGCCCGAAGAGGTCAGTCCCGCGGAGAGCGCGTCTTCCAGCATATACGAAGAGAGGCGCGGGTCCTTGCCGATGACGACGCGGGCGCGTTCGCCTGCGCCGTTCTGCCGTTTTTGTTCGCCGTAGTACCACCCGAGAAACTGCCCCGCGCGGAAGGCATTTTCTGCCGAGAGGGCGACGTTCGCCTCGCCCCGATAGCCGTCTGTTCCGAAATATTTACCCATGCAGAGCGCCCCCTTCGGCTTGCGCCCCGCCCGAACTTTCTTTTCTTTTGATATTTTTCCCGCAAAGAAAGCTTTTTCCGTTCACATTCCATAGTATGTGAAAGCGCGGCGAAAGGTTTCCCCTCCGCTTCGCCTGCTCAGCCGTAATACTTGCCGCCGCGCCCTGGTTTGATCGTCTCGCGGCATCTGCCGACGCAGAAATCGCCTTCCTGCAGGTCGCGCGTCAGCGTCGTCCCCGCGGCAAGGAAGCTTCCCTCCTCCATTTCGACGGGCGCGACCAGGTTGCAGTTGCTCCCGATGAAACACCCGTCCCCGATGCGGCAGCGGTGCTTTTTCCGCCCGTCATAGTTGACGAACACCGCTCCGCAGCCAACGTTGACGTGTTTTCCGACGTCCGCGTCCCCCACATACGCGAGGTGCGAGACCTTCGTTCCCTCTCCGATCGAGGAATTCTTGATCTCGACGAAATCTCCGATGCGGCAATGTTCGCCGATCTCCGTCCCCGGGCGCAAAAAGGCGTACGGCCCGACAAAGGTGCCGTCTCCCACCTTCGCGCCGAGCAAGACGCTCGCGCGGACGGTGACGTTCTCCCCGATCGCACAGTCTTCGATCTCCGAACGCTCCCCCACGACGGTCCCCCGCCCGATCGAGGTATTTCCCGCGATGCGGCAGCCCGACATCACGCGGACGCCCGCCGCGAGCCGCGCCGTGTAGTCCACGCTCGTCGAATCGGGGTCGTCCAGGAGAACGCCGCCTTGCAGCAGCCGCTCCGCAACCTCCCGTTTCGCGCGCCGAAGCACTTTGGGATAATCGCTCAAACACTGCAGCGCTTCGCCGCAGTCGCTCGTCAGCGCGGCGCCCTCTCCCTCGCCGAGCAGAACGCCGCCGTCAAAGGAGACCGTCCCGCCGCAAAAGACGGATTCCGCCTCGTTCAGTACGGCAGGCGGCAAAAACGGATGATCGGAAAAGAGCACGAACGTGCGCTCTCCCCGCACAAAATCGCCTTTGGCATACGCCTCCTCGGAGAGAGGCAAAGCGCCGAAGCGTTCGCACAGCAATTCCAGCGAAGTCTTTCCCAAAATGGGCAGATCGCAGCTCTCTTTCCTCTGAAAGGAAAAACGTTTGCGTTTCAGAACATAGACAGTCCGCTCCATGCATTCCTCCTGCACAAGGCGAACGCGTCGCCTTAGATTATAACAAAACCGCCCCATTTTGTCAAGGCGATCGCGTTTTGCGCTCAATGCGGACGCGACGGAAAATTTTTGCCGCGTTTTCTTGCCTTTTGCCGACGATTATACTATAATCGAAACATGAAAACCGATCTTCATTCGCACTCCGATTTTTCACCGGACGGCACGGAACCCCTCTCCGCTATGGTAAAGCGGGCGGAAGCGCTCCGCCTGTCTTATTATGGCATCTCCGAACATTTCGATTACGACTACGTCGCGGACGGCATCCCCTTTGAAAACGGGGAGCCGCCCCGCCTCACCGACGCCGAAACCTATTTCAAGACGGCACGCGCCCTGCAAAAGAGCGCAAAGATGCGTTTTCTCGTCGGCGGGGAGTTCGGCTTCACGCAGAATCCGAAGGCGACCGAGCCGTATCTGCGCCTCATAGAGACATATCGGCCCGATTTTGTCATCAACAGCGTGCATACACAGGGTACATTCGATTATTACGACCGCGAAGCGCACGCCTCCGTGCCAAAACATGCGCTGTACGAGGAATATCTGCGCCTCGTTCTGCTCAGCTTAAACGCGCCCTATCCTTACGACATTGTGGGGCACCTCGGATACTGCACCCGCTATGTAAGTTATGCCGATCCCGCGCTGCGTTATGCCGACTTCCGAGAAATTCTCGACCGCATTTTCGACGAGATCGTGGCAAGGGATAAGATACTGGAAGTCAACACGTCCTCCCCCTCCTTTTTGCCGGGCAGGGAACTGTTGGAAACTTACTTTCGGCGGGGCGGCAGAAAGATCTCCTTTGCCTCCGACGCCCACGCTTCGGCGCGCATCGCGCACGGCTGGGAAGAAGTCGTGCCGATCCTGCGAGAGATCGGCTTTCAGGGCGTTACGGTTCCCGATCGCGGCGAACACGTTTTCCTTCCCTTTGATGAATGACCGACTAAGAAGAGCAACGTCTCCCATTCGATTCGCGCGCCCGAGTCAAAAGAGGAGGCGCCTTAAAAATGAGAAAGCGCGGCGTAAACCGAACGGTTTACGCCGCGCCCGTCGTTCCGTCCTCTGCCGACGGAACTTTTTTTGAAAATTCATGCACGCCGCGAGCTTTCTTTCCGCTGCGCGCCGTACAAAAGGAACTTCGCGCTGTTTTTGAAAAAACGACTCGCGCGGCGGCAGGAAAAGCGAATGCCGCGGCCATTTGAACAGTCATTTGGCAAGAAAAAGCGGTCCGCTCAAGAGCGGACCGCCCGTTTTCACTTCTTTTTCACCACGGAAGCAATGATCTCCAACGCTTCGTCGATCTCCTTTTCCGTATTGTCCCTGCCGAAGCTGAAGCGAATGGAACTTTCCGCCTCCTCCTTCTTTCCCATGGCGAGGAGCACATGGCTGGGATGTACCGCGCCCGACGTGCAAGCCGAGCCCGTGGACGCACAGATGCCCCGCATGTCCAGATTGTCGAGCAGAATTTCGCCCCTGCGCCCGTAAAAGCACACGTTCGCATTGGAGGCGAGCCGCCTTTCGCTATCCCCGTTGAGCGCCGTATTTGGCAGGGAGAGCACGCCGCGCAAGAACCTGTCCCTGAGCGTGCGCACCCGACTTGTCTCCTCATCCGCGCCGTCGATCGCGAGGGAAGCCGCCTTCCAAAGCCCTATAACGAGGGGCGAAGGCGTCGTCCCGCCGCGCATGGAGCGCTCCTGATGTCCGCCGTGCAGCAATCGTTCGATCCTGACGCCCTCCCTGACGCAGAGGAGCCCGACGCCCTTCGGCCCGTAAAACTTATGCGCCGAACAAGAAAAGAGGTCCGCTTCCTTCGGAATGGCGACGCTTCCGACCGCCTGCACCGCGTCCGTAAAGAAGAGTGCGCCCTTTTTGTGGGCGATCTCCGCCGCCTCGCGCAGGGGTTGCAACGTCCCTACCTCATTGTTCGCCGCCATCACGCACACGAGCACGGTGTCGTCGCGCACCATGGAAGCGAGTGCGTCCAGATCGACGAAACCCTGCGGTGTGGCGGGGATGTATTCCACCTCGTAACCCTCCCTGCTCAAAAAAGCCGCCGTCTCCAAAACGGCAGGATGCTCGAACGCAGACACGAGAAGGTGCCTGCCCTTGTCGCGGTTGGCGTGCATCACGCCCTTGATCGCCCAATTGTCCGACTCCGTTCCGCCGGAGGTAAAATACAGCTCCTTTGCTTTTCTGCCGAACAGCGCGGCGAGCGCGTCGCGCGCCTCGTCCACAGAGGCGACCACGTTCCTGCCGAGCGCGTGGGAAGAGGAGGGATTTGCATATTTTTCGCAAAAAAAGGGCAGCATGGCGGCAAGCACCTCTTCCGCGAGCGGCGTCGTCGCCGCATGATCAAAATAATAACGCTTCATGGAAACCTCATTTCTCTCAATGGCTCCATTGTAAAGCTTTTCTTGCCCTTTGTCA
>CALVME010000059.1 GCA_944342055.1 uncultured Clostridia bacterium
ACATCCGAGACATCGAAAAGGACAGACAGCATTCCACGAAATGCAACCGCCCGCTCCCTTCGGGCGCGATCTCCGTGGGTGCGGCGATTGCGATCGCCGCGGTGTTCGGTCTGGGTGCGATCGCCATTCTCATCGCCCTGAAAAGCTGGGCGGCGGGCATCATCCTGGCGCTGTATGTGGCGCTCAACTTCGGCTATAGCTTCGGGCTGAAGAACGTCCCCGTGCTCGATCTCGTCATTCTCGCGAGCGGCTTTGTCCTGCGCGTGCTCTTCGGCGGCGCGGTCAGCGGCATCGAAGTTTCCAACTGGCTCTTGCTCGTCATGGCGGCGGGAGCGCTGTATATGGGCATGGGCAAGCGCCGCGGCGAACTGCGCCGAGAGGGAGAGGGGACCCGCGCGGTCAACAAATATTACAGCGTCGGATTCCTCGATCGGAACATGTACCTCTGCCTCGCGCTCACCATCGCGTTCTATTCGCTCTGGTGCCTTACATCGAGCACGATCGGCGATTTTGCCAACGGCGACAGCGTGATCTGGAGCGTCATCATCCTGCTCGTGCTCGTCATTCGCTATAATTACGTCATCGAGGGGGACAGTGACGGCGATCCCGTCAGCGTCATTACGCGCGATCCCATGCTGCTCATCCTCGCGGCGCTGTATGTGATCTATATGGGGCTCGTCGTGTACGTCCCCTTCGGAGGTTGAAAATGACGGTATTTGATTTCGATAAGACGATCTTTCGCGTGGACAGCACGGTGGCGTTTTGGAAGTATTGCATCCGACGCAAGAAGAGTCTCGTCTTTCTCTTGCCGAAACAGGGGTTTTACGGCGTTCTGCACGGATTGAAGATAATATCGCTCACGGCGTTCAAGGAGAAATTTTTCTGCTTTTTCAAGCACATCGACGCGGAGAGATGGGCAGAGGAATTCTGGGCGGAAAACGAAGGCGGCGTCATGCCCTGGGCGAGGGAGGCGATCGCGGAGGGCGACTATGTGGTTTCCGCTTCCCCCGAATTTCTGCTTCGTCCCGTCTGTAAAAAATTGGGCGTCCATCTCCTTGCCACGGTCGCCGATCCCAAAACGGGAAAAATTACGGGAGAAAATTGCAAGGGCGAGGAAAAGATCAGACGGCTCGCCGCCGTCGGCGTGACGAAGTGGGAAAAATCGTTTTCCGATTCCCTCTCCGATACGCCCATCCTTGCCGTCGCGGATGAGGGGTATCTCGTGGACAACAAAAAGGGCACGATCAAGCGCTTTGTCAAGGCCTGAGCCTGAGAAACAGAACATGGCAAAGGGTAAGATATCTTAACGGCGCGCGCCGATTTCGGCACGCGCCTTCTTTCGGAGATAAAAACGATTGCGAACAGAGAAGACTGCGCCCCGCGGCTATGCCGCGGGGCGCAGAGAAGATTTACAGATGGGCTTTTCCGTTAAAATTGTTTTTCTGCCGCACAGGGGCGGAGGAAATATACAGATCGGTCTGTTCGCCGCTAATAATTTTCGGTTGCGCAAGACGCAAAAAACTCCGCAGGGTGCCTGCGGAGTTTTTTTCAAAGCCGTTCGTGGATGGTACGGGAGATGACCTCGTCCTGCTGCGCCTTGGTCAGCTTGATGAAGTTGACGGCATAGCCGGAGACGCGGATGGTCAGCTGGGGATACAGCTCGGGGTGCGCCTGCGCGTCGAGCAGCATCTCGCGGTTGAATACGTTGACGTTGAGGTGGTGCCCGCCGTCCTTGACGTAGCCGTCCAACAGGCGGATGAGGTTGGCGTTAGCGGTCTCCTTGTCGTAGCCGAGGGAAGCGGGCGTGACGGAGAATGTGTTGGAGATGCCGTCGCGGGCGTTCTCATAGGGAAGTTTTGCGACGGATTCGAGGGAAGCGAGCGCACCGTGGGTGTCTCTGCCGTGCATGGGATTTGCTCCGGGGGCGAGGGGTTCGCCCTTTCTCCTGCCGTCGGGGGTGTTGCCCGTGTGCTTGCCGTAGACGACGTTGGAGGTGATCGTCAGAATGGAAGTGGTGGGCACGCTCTCGCGGTAGGTGTAGTGGGAGCGGATCTTCTCCATGAAGGTGTTGACCAGCCATACGGCGATGGAGTCCGCTCTGTCGTCGTTGTTGCCGTACTTGGGGAAATCTCCCTCCGTCTTGAAATCGACGATGAGCCCCGTCTCGTCGCGGATGGGCGTGACTTTGGCGTATCTGATGGCGGAAAGGGAGTCGACCGCGCAGGAGAGCCCCGCGATGCCCGTCGCAAAGAAGCGGCGCACGGAGGTGTCGTGCAGTCCCATTTCAAGCGCCTCGTAGGAGTACTTGTCGTGCATATAGTGGATGAGGTTGAGCACGTTGACGTAGAGGTCGGCGAGCCAATCCATCATCTTGTCGTATTTTTCGACGACTTCGCCGTAGTCGAGAACGTCGCCTTCGACGCCTTCCATGACGGGGGAGATCTGCATGGGCAGACCGTCCTTGCCCTTCAGCAGTTCGTCCTTGCCGCCGTTGAGCGCATAGAGCAGGCACTTCGCGAGGTTGGCGCGCGCGCCGAAGAACTGCATGTCTTTGCCCACTCTCATGCAGGAGACGCAGCAGGCGATGCAGTAGTCGTCTCCCATGAGGGGACGCATGCGCTCGTCGCTTTCGTACTGAATGGCGGAAGTGCGGATGGAGAGGTCGGCGCAGTAGCGCTTGAACTCTTCGGGAAGTTTATCGGACCAGAGCACGGTGAGGTTGGGTTCGGGCGCGGGGCCGAGGTTGTCGAGGGTGTGCAGGATGCGGAAGGAGTTCTTGGTGACGAGGGGACGTCCGTCGAGCCCGATGCCGCCGACCGACTCGGTGACCCAAGTGGGATCTCCCGAGAACAGCTCGTTGTATTCCTTGATGCGCATGAACTTGACGATGCGCAGCTTCATGACGAACTGGTCGATGAGCTCCTGTGCCTGCAGTTCCGTGAGAGTTCCGTTTCTGAGATCGCGCTCGATGTAGATGTCGAGGAAGGTGCTCGTGCGGCCGATGGACATGGCGGCGCCGTTCTGATCTTTGATCGCGCCGAGATAGCCGAAATAGAGGAACTGGATGGCTTCCTGCGCGTTCTTCGCGGGCTGAGAGATGTCTACGCCGTAGGAGAGCGCCATCTCTTTGAGGGCGTTGAGCGCCTTGATCTGCTCAGCGATCTCCTCTCTGTCGCGGACGAGGTCGGGCGTCATCACGCCGACTTTCGCCTTCTTGTCCTTCTCCTTCTCGGCGACGAGATAGTCGATGCCATAGAGCGCCACGCGGCGATAGTCTCCGACGATGCGCCCTCTGCCGTAGGTGTCGGGAAGTCCCGTCAGGATGTGCGCCTTGCGCGCGGCGCGCATTTCGGGCGTGTATGCGTCATAGACGCCGTCGTTGTGCGTCTTTCTGTATTTGGTGAAGATGCGCTTGACTTCGGGATCGATGGTGTAGCCGTACATGGCGAGCGCCTGTTCCGCCATCTTGATGCCGCCGAAAGGCTGCAGGGCGCGTTTGAACGGCGCGTCCGTCTGCAAGCCGACGATCTTTTCCTTGTCTTTGTCCAGGTACCCTGCCGCATGCGAAGTGAGGGTGGAGACGATAGAGGTATCTGCGTCCAGCACGCCGCCCGCCTCCCGTTCTTTTTTGGAAAGGTCGCAGACGATCTGCCAAAGCGCCTTCGTTTCCTCCGTCGCAGGGGCAAGGAAATCGCCGTTTCCCGTGTACGGGGTGTAGTTCTTCTGAATGAAGTCTCTGACGTTGACGCCTTCGCTCCATTCTCCGGGTACAAACCCGTTCCATGCTTCATAAGTTTTCATTGAGATACCTCTGTCAGTATTATTTTTGCGTTTTCCACGCGCTCCGCGGAGGGAGGCGCTTCGGTCAGGGGATAGGGGATGCCGAGTTTTTCGTATTTCTCCTTTCCCAGCGTATGGTAGGGCAGAACCTGAACTTTTTCCACGGAGGAGAGCGTGCCGATAAATGCGCGCAGGCTTCGGAGCGACGCGTCGTCGTCCGTGCCCGAGAACAGCACATGGCGGATCCACATGGGTTTGCGCCGATCGCTCAGATACTTTGCGAACGCGAGACAGCTTTGATTGCTTCTGCCCGTGATCTTGCGGTATGTTTCATCGTCGATGTGCTTGATGTCAAGCAGAAACAGATCGGTGACGGCGAGGAGCTCTTCGTATTTTTCGCTCCCGTCGAAGGGATATGCCGCCGTGTCGATCGCGGTGTGCAGCCCTTCCTGCTTGCAGAGCGTCAGAAGTTCGATGCAGAAATCAAGCTGTAAAAGCGGTTCGCCGCCGCTGAGGGTGACGCCGCCGCCTTTGAGATAAGACTTGTATTTCAATATCTCCCGCAATACGTCCTTCGCTTCCATCGGCGTTCCGCCGCCCGTCCAGGTGTCCGGATTGTGGCAGTAGAGACAGCGCAGCGGACAGCCCATCAAAAAGACGACGAAGCGGATGCCGGGGCCGTCTACGGTGCCGAACGATTCCGTCGAATGAATCCTGCCGATCATAGTTTTCCTCCAAGGGGCTTTCATCATACTACATTTTTCTCTCGCTGTCAATCGTTTTGGGTAAAATTTTTATCTCATATATTGTATTTATTTTTTTCATACAATACAATATATTGTGTTTTTGGGCTTTTTTCCCTGAGGCGGCTTCGGGCGGGAGGCGGCGCGTTGCGCTCCCGGAAAAGAAAAATTTCATAAATTTATCAAAAAAAGCACAGAAAACCATAAAAAATATGCTATACTATAACGACAAAAGAATTTCGGAGGCAATTATGAAGCTTGGATTTAAGTCTTTCCTTTGCGGCGCCCTGGCGCTTACGCTTGCTGCGGGGATGTACGGCTGTTCCTTTGAGGGACAGAAAGGAGACGCGGGGAAATCTGCTTATGAGCTTGCGGTGGAGAACGGATTTACCGGCTCGCTTACGGAATGGCTTGCTTCGTTGAAAGGGGAAAACAACACGTTCACGTTGGACGAGATCTACGAATCCGCGGTGGAGAACGGCTTTGAAGGGACGTATCTCGACTTTTTGGCGGAATATCTGAACAGCGGCATTGACCAGGAGCCGACGGGCGGCACCGACAATTCGGTCTCGATCAACAAGGCGCTTACGAGCGTGGTGAGCATTTATTGTCAGTTTACGGAGACAAAGATCATCTACGGCGCGTTCGGAAGCCAGAGGGAGGAGAAAAACACCTATTATTCCGCAGGATCGGGCGTGTTCTATGAAGTGGACGGCGGCGATGCGTACGTCATCACCAATTACCACGTCGTGTACGACCCCGACAGCGATACCGGCATTTCGGAGGACATTCTCTGCTTCCTGTACGGAAAAGAATATCAGACGGAAGAGGTCGATTATTCGATCGAATGCTCGTTTGTGGGCGGTTCGCTGAATTACGATCTGGCGGTGCTCAAGATCGAGGACAGCGACGTGTTGCGCAACAGCGACGTGCGCGCGGCGACGTTTGCGGACTCCAACGAGATCGTGGTCGGACAGGACGCCATCGCCATCGGCAACCCCGAGGCGGGAGGCATCGCGGTGTCGCAGGGCATCGTCAGTGTCGATTCCGAATACATTCAGATGACGGGCGCGGACAACGTGACGGAAGTGGAATTCCGCGTCATCCGCACCGACGCAGTGGTCAACGAGGGTAATTCGGGCGGCGGACTCTTCAATGCGAACGGCGAGCTCATCGGCATCGTCAACGCAAAGGTGATTGCGGACGGCGTAGAAGGAATCGGCTATGCGCTGCCTTCCACGCTTGTCAAGTATGTCGTGGAAAATATTTTGGATAATTGCGACGGACAGACAAATACGAAGGTCATCAAAGGGCTGATCGGCATACAAGTTTACGTTTCCGCTTCTAAGGCAGAATATGACGCGGCGGCGGGCGCCGTGCGCATTACGGAGACGGTGAAAGTGGACTCTGTCACGAGCGGAAGCATTGGAGAAGGCAATGTGCGAGAGGGGGATATTATAGTATCTCTTACCGTTGACGGAGAAGAAACGAAGGTCACGCGCATGTATATGGTCGTTGATCTCATGCTCACGGTCAGAAGCGGCGATACCGTTACGCTTACGGTTTTGCGCGACGGAGAATATCAGGATTTGACGTTTGTATTTACCGATCAATATATGACGCCGATCGCCTGAGATTGAAGAACGGTGAAAGGCTGAGAAAAGGGTCCCGCCGCGCGGAAATTCCGCGCGGCGGGACCCTTTGGTTTTTATCTTATACGATGCGGTTGACGGACGCGCCGCCGAGAAACGCTTGCAGGTTTTCGACGACGATGCGGAAGAGCCGCCGCCGCGTCTCCAGGGGCGCCCAGGCGACGTGCGGCGTGATGCGGCAGTTGTGCGCGCTCCGCAGGGGATTTTCGGGGAGCATCGGTTCCGTCGTGACGACATCGAGCGCCGCTCCCGCGAGCCGCCCTTCGTTCAGCGCCGCCGCGAGCGCGGCTTCGTCGACGAGCCCTCCCCGTGCCGTATTGATGAGAAAGGCGGAAGGCTTCATGAGGGCGAGCGTCTCTTCGTTGAGCATTTTGGCGTTTTCTGCGGTCAGCGGACAGTGCAGGGACACGAAATCGCTCTCCCGAAGCAGCGTCTCCAGGGAGACGAGGGGATAGGGACAAGGTTTGGGCGTGCGGGTATGCACGAGCACGCGCATGCCGAGTGCTTCGCAGATCTTGGCGAATGCGGCGCCGATGTGTCCGTAGCCGACGATCCCGACCGTCTTTGCGTACAATTCGCTCATGGGATAGGCAAAATAAGAGAAGGACCTGCTTCTGACCCAATCGCCTGCGGCGACGGAGGCGCAATAGCGGTCGGTGTTGCCCGCGCAATTGAGCAGGAGGGACGCTGCGTGCTGTGCGACGGCGTGCGTGGAATAGTCCGGCACGTTGCACAGCGTCACGCCGCGCTCTCGGCAGGCGGCGCCGTCTACGTTGTTGTATCCCGTGGCAAACGTGCCGATGTAGCGAAGGCGGGGGCAGGCGGCGATGACGTCTCTCGTCATGTTTGCCTTGTTGATGAGGAAAACCTCGGAGTCGCCGTAGCGCCGCGCGATCTCGTCGGAGCGGACGAGGTCGGCATAGCGTACCTCTCCGAGCGCTTCCAGGGGCGAAAAATCGATGTCGCCGTCTTTCGTGACGGTGCAAAAGTCAAGAACGGTGATCTTCATGTTCCCATTGTAACAGATTTCAGAAAGATTGACAAGTCCTCTGTCAGGGTGATCGTTTTTTGCATGATTCACAGAAAGATTTTCAAAAAGCAGTTGACAGGTGTAAAGTTTTAATATATACTACTGTCAATAGAACGGTGTGACAGAGAGGTTGAGTCAGTGAATATGATAAAAGACAGTTACGACGTGATCATCGTCGGCGCGGGCGTGGGCGGCATGTTTACCGCGCTGCACCTGCCGAGAGAGAAGCGCATTTTGATGCTCAGCAAAGACGGTTTGAGGAAGAGCGATTCGTTTTTGGCGCAGGGCGGCATCTGCATGCTCAAAAACGAATCGGATTACGACGAATATTTTGAAGACACGATGCGCGCGGGACACTATGAAAACAACCGCGATTCGGTCGATCTGATGATCCGCACGTCCCCGCAGGTCATTTCCGAGCTCGTCGGTTACGGCGTGCGCTTCACGCGCGATCAGAACGGCAAATTCGTGTTCACTCGCGAGGGCGCGCATACGTCACCGCGCATTCTCTATCATGAGGACTGCACGGGCAAAGAGATCTCGTCTCACCTTCTGAGACAGGTCCAAAAAATGGAGAATGTGACGCTCGTGCCGCATATGACGGTGGAGGACATCCTGACGGACGGCAACGCCTGCTTCGGCGTCGTCGTGCGCGACAACAAGAGCGGGGAGGTGTTCTCCGTCAAGGCGCCCTATACGGTGCTCGCGTGCGGCGGCATCGGCGGGTTGTTCCGCCATTCCACGAATTTCAGGCATCTGACGGGGGACGCGCTCGCGATCTGCCTCAGGCATAACATCCCGCTCGAGCACGTCGATTACATCCAGATCCACCCGACGACGCTGTATTCCAAAAAGCGGGGCAGGAGATTTCTCATCTCCGAGAGCGTGCGCGGCGAAGGGGCGATCCTGCTCGACAAGAACGGAAACCGCTTCACCGACGAGCTCCGCCCGCGCGACGTCGTCTCTGCGGCGATCATCGAACAGATGAAGAAGGACGATATGCCCTATGTCCGCCTGGATATGCGCCCGATCGGCAGGGAGGAGATCGCAAAGCATTTCCCCACCATCGTCAAAAAGTGCGAGGAGGAGGGGTACAACGTGTTTGAGGAGCCCATTCCCGTCGTTCCCGCCCAGCACTATTTCATGGGCGGCATCAAAGTGGACAGAAACAGCCGCACGGGCATGGAGCGTCTGTATGCCGTCGGCGAGACGAGTTGCAACGGTGTGCACGGCAGAAATCGCCTTGCGAGCAACTCCCTTCTCGAGAGCCTCGTATTTGCGATGCGTGCGGCTGCGGAGATCGCGGAAAAGAACGAACCCATGCTTCCCGCGTGGGAAAATTACCGCTTCGATGCGGACGCGTATGCCGATCCCAAACAGAGAAGCGCAGAAAACAAGCAAATGGTTTTGGAAGAGATCGAAAAGGAGAAAAAGAGCCATGAATAATCCTATTACAGAGAAACTGCACATCGACGAACTCATCAAGCAGGCGCTCAGGGAAGACATTTCCAACGAGGACATCACCACAAACGCGGTCATGCCCAAGGCAAAGCGGGGGACGGTCAACCTTTTGTGCAAGCAAAGCGGCGTGATCGCGGGACTGAACGTGTTCGCCCGCACATTCGAATTGCTTGACCCCGAGACAAAGACGACCTTCCTCTGTAAGGACGGGGACGAAGTGGAGGCGGGGCAGATTCTCGCCGTAGTGGAGGGCGACATCCGCGTATTGCTCTCGGGCGAGCGGACGGCGCTCAACTATCTGCAACGCATGAGCGGCATTGCGACGTACACGCACGCAGTCGCTTCCCTTCTGGCGGGGAGCAAGATCAAGCTGCTCGATACCAGAAAGACGACGCCGAACATGCGCATCTTTGAAAAGTATGCGGTGCGCGTGGGCGGCGGATACAATCATCGCTACAACCTTTCGGACGGCATTTTGCTCAAAGACAATCACATCGACGCCGCGGGAGGCGTGGCGCAGGCGATCCGGATGGCGAAGCAGTACGCTTCCTTCGTGAGAAAGATCGAAGTGGAAGTCGAGAACATGGACATGGTCAAAGAGGCGGTCGAAGCGGGCGCGGACATCATCATGCTCGACAACATGACGCACGATCAGATGAAGGAGGCGGTCGACTACATCGCGGGCAGAGCGGAGACGGAGTGCTCCGGCAACGTGACGAAGGAGAATATCGCAAAACTCATCGACGTCGGCGTCGATTACATTTCGAGCGGCGCGCTGACGCATTCTGCGCCCATTCTCGACGTCTCGCTCAAACATCTGAAGGCGGTAGAGGCATGAGGGCGACGGACAGACGCATGGAGATCGTGCGGCTTCTGCAGATGACGCAGCAGCCCCTTTCGGCGGGGAAGCTCTCCGATCTCTTCGGGGTTTCGCGGCAGATCATCGTGCAGGACATCGCCGTGCTGCGCGGCGAAAACGCGGAGATCATCGCCACGCCGCGCGGCTACGTCTGGGGAAAGTCCGCACAGGCGCAGCGCGTGCTCAAATTTTTTCACACGGACGAACAGATCGAGGACGAACTTGCGACCGTCGTGGAGATGGGGGGCAAGGTGGAGAGCATATTTGTCTATCACCGCGTGTACGGCAAGATCGAAGCGGCGCTCGACATCGAGAACAGGACGCACGTCAACGACTATGTGCATGCGCTTTCGGGCAATTCGAAATCTCTGAAAAACATTACGGGCGGCTACCATTACCATTTGATCGCGGCGGCCGGCGAAGAGACGCTCGACGCCATCGAGGCGGCGCTCAAAGAGAAGGGATATCTCGCGGAATAGCGCAGATCGGGGCGGGTTTTTCTCGCAAACGCTTGTTTTTTTGCGCGCCGTATGTTACAATAGACATACGATCGATTGCGCAAAAGGAGAAAAAATGCTGATTTCGTTGATTGTGCCGTGCTATAACGAAGAGGAAGCCCTGCCTTTCTTTTATGAGGCGGTGGCCAAAGTCGCCGACGAGATGAAGGAGTACGAGTTTGAATTTCTCTTTGTGAACGACGGGTCAAAGGACAAAACGCTCGCCGTTTTGAAGGGGTTTGCGGAAAAGGATCCGCGCGCGACGTACCTCTCGTTTTCGAGAAATTTCGGGAAGGAGGCGGCGATGTACGCGGGGTTCTGCAATGCGAAGGGGGACTATGTCGCCGTCATGGACGCAGACATGCAGGACCCTCCCTCTCTGCTGCCCGAAATGGTCAGATATCTTGAATCGGGAGAATACGATTCGGTTGCAACGCGGCGCGTCACCCGCAAGGGCGAGCCGAAGCTCCGCTCTGCGTTTGCACGGCTCTTTTATAAGATCATCAATAAAATTTCCGACGCGGACGTGGTGGACGGCGCGCGGGATTTCCGTCTGATGACGCGCCCGATGGTGGACGCCATCGTCTCGATGAGCGAGATCAGCCGCTTTTCGAAGGGTATTTTCGGCTGGATCGGTTTCCGCACGAAGTGGCTTCCCTTTGAGAACGTGGAGCGCGTCGCGGGCAAGACGAAGTGGAACTTTTCCAAGCTCTTCCGCTATTCGATCGACGGCATCGTCGATTTTTCGGACGCTCCCCTCAATTTTGTTTCGGGGCTCGGCGTGTTCATGACGGCGGTGTCCTTCATCGCGCTCCTGTTCGTATTCATCCGCGCGCTCGTCGTACAGGACCCCGTCGCGGGCTGGCCCTCCACCATCTGCATCATTCTCTTCCTCGGCGGATTGCAGCTGCTCTGTCTCGGCATCATCGGCAAATATCTGTCCAAGACGTATCGTGAGGTCAAGAGGCGGCCGCACTATCTCATCGGGGAGAGCAACCGTAAGGACGTAATCATCAAATGAGCATAAAAGTCAAAGAGTTTTATCGCGCCCACAAAGAGGTAATTGTTTACCTCTTTTTCGGCGTTCTGACGACGCTTGTCGATCTCGTCGTCTATCTTCTTTTCAACAATCTCTTGCACCTGAGCGCATTGCCTTCGACGATCGTCTCGCAGTTTGTGGCGATGACGTTCGCGTATGTGACCAACAAATTGTGGGTGTTCGAGAGCAAGACGGAGAATTTCAAAGCGTTTTTGCGCGAAATGTTCTCCTTTTACGGCTGCCGCATCGCGGGTGCGGTCTTCAGCGTCGCGTTCGCGTGGCTGCTCGTCGAGCTCCCCGGCTGGGAGGACGCTTCCTGGGCGGTCGTCGCGTTGTTCGGGCGCTCCTTCAAGTGGTATTCCTTTCTGATCAAGGGCATTTCGTCCGTGATCGTCATCATCGCCAACTACATCGCGAGCAAGCTCTGGATCTTCCGCAAGAAGAAGGCGGAGCAGAGCGGCGAGGGGACGGGCGGACAAGCGTCGGACGCGGCAAAACCTGAGGATAACGTATGAATCGGACGCAATTGCGGGAAAAAATGGAACAGAGCATGACTCAAAAGGGGATGCGAGCCTTCCTTGTGTGCGGCGTCCTGCTCATCTATGCCGTTTTTCTCTGCCTCTGTCTGTATATTCCGCTCGTAAAAGGCGGCTATGTGCAGGGCATGGCGGATATTTCCTTTCACATGAACCGCATTCTCTCCATCGCGGACGGACTGCGGGGCGGACAGTTTCCCGTCAAGATCTATCCTGACGCGCTCAGCGGCTACGGCTACGGCTCGCCCCTCTTCTATCCCGATCTCTTTTTGTATCTTCCCGCCCTCCTGACGCTGGCGGGCGTTCCCGTTGCGGTCAGTTATACGCTGTTCGCGACGGCGCTCGTGTTTGCGATGGGCGGATTTTATTATCTGTTTGCGCGCAAGATCTTCGCGCTGAAGGGCTCGCTCTTTACCGCTTGTTTTGCGATGAGCGGCCATTTCAATTACGCCATCTTTTTCGCGACGGGCGGGCTCGGACAGGCTTCGGCGGCGTGTTTTGCGCCCCTCATCCTGCTCGGCATCTATAATATGGTGCGGGAAAACTTCTCCAAACCCTGGATTTTGCTCGTCGCCATGCTCTGCGTGACCTTCTGTCACACGTTGAGCCTCGCGCTCTACGGGCTCTTCCTCATCGGCGTCGTGCTCGTGTTTGCGAAAAAACTTATGACGGACGCCTCCTGGTGGAAGAAGGTCGGCATCATTTTTGCGATCTATCTCGGCATGACTGCCTGCTATTTTGTGCCGCTCCTGGAACAGTACGCGTCCGCGTCCTTCCTGCAGCAGATACCCTGGGCGTTTCTGAGCGACGGCGCCTCGTCGTTTCTGCATCTCATTTTCAACGACGCGGCGTTCTGGCGCCGCGGCAGCGCGGTGCTCTTCTGCATCGGCATCGTCGCGATTCTGTGCGCGTGCCTCCGCGTCTTTGTGAAAAAGACGGACGAGAACAGACGCGCCCTGACGGCGGCGGACTGGCTGCTCGGCGTCGGTCTGGGGTTGCAGGTGCTCTGTCTGGATATCTTTCCGTGGGAGTGGCTGGATCATACCCCGATCAATACGATACAATTTCCGTTCCGCCTGCTCATGATCTCCGCGCTGATCTTGCCCGTCGCGATCGGGCTCGTCGTGCGGGAACTCTTCCGTGCGCCGCGCATCCGCCTGCCGCGCGCCGTCTATACGGTGCTCGCGATCGCGATCGTGATCGGCTCCGCGGCTTACGATCTGTTCTATCTGCCCATGTGGAATGCGGTGGATCCCTCTCCCGAAAAATTGCACGAGAGCATCGTGACGGGCGAATGGCTTCCCGTCTACGACGACATCGAGGACCTCGACACTTACAGAGAGACTTTCCGTGATAAGTCGCTCTACGACGAAGAGGGCAACGAAGTCGCCTATATGCGCGAGGCACATACGGTGACCATCTCCTGGCAGGCGGAGGCGGGCAAAACTTATACCCTGCCGCTCGTCTATTATAAGGGCTATGCGGCGACGGACGATGCGGGAAACAAGCTCAGCGTATCGCCTTCCTCTCTCGGCAAGGTCGTGGTGGAGGCGGAAACTTCGGGCATGATCGTGGTGACTTATGAGGGGACGGCATGGCAGGACGTCTCCGCGGCGGTGACCGGGGCGACGATCTGCGGCGTGACGGTGTACTTATGTTTGCAATGGAAAAAGAAGTTTTTACAAAAGAACGGTTAAGGCAAAAGATAGCGCTCGTCGCTATCCTTTTGTTATATGCGCTCGCACTCAGTTCCGTGAATTTCATTTCGCTCCTGCAAGACGGAACGCTGCTCGGCAAGGAATTGTATCAGGACACCTCCTATCATCTCATGCGCCTGCAATCCATCGCCGACGGACTGCGCGGCGGACAGTTTCCCGTCAAAGTGTATCCGAATGCGCTCAACGGCTACGGATACGCTTCGCCGCTCTTTTATCCTGACTTTTTTTTGTATCTTCCTGCGGTCTGGATGCTGCTCGGCATGCCGCTCGGCTGGGCGTACGCCTGTTTTTTGTCCGTCCTGCTCTGTCTGACGGCGATCTTTTACTATCTTTTTGCACGCAGGTTTTTTGCGCCCCTTCCCGCGGCGTTCGCGGCGGGCATGTTTGTCAGCGGCAATTATACCTACAGCGTCTTCTTCTATATGAATGCGGTGGGGCAGGCTTCGGCGGCTTGTTTTTCTCCGCTCGTCATGCTCGGCGTCTACAATATGCTCAAGGAAGATTTTTCAAAGCCGTGGATCCTGCTCGTCGCCATGCTCGGCGTCACCTATTCGCATACGATCAGCCTGTTCCTCTGGGCGCTCTTTCTCGTCGTTCTGGTGCTCGTCAACGCGAAAAAACTCTTTGCGGACGCCGTCTGGTGGAAAAAGACGCTTCTGATTTTCGGGGCGTATCTGCTCATGAGCGCCGCTTATCTGCTGCCGCTTGCGGAACAGATGATGAGCGCGGATTTTTATCACGAGGTCGCCGCATGGGCGAAGCTCTCCAACCAGGCGACCCACATTGGTTCGGTGTTCCTTCGCTTCGGCGTGCCTCTGACCTCTGCGGTGGTGGAATACAGTGTGGGGCTCATCGTCGTCGCCTGTTTCGTCCTGCGCTTTTTCATCCGCAAGACGGAGGAAAACGCCGCGACATTGAAGCTCGTCAACCGCATGATGATCGCGATCGTCCTGTCTCAGCTGTGTGCCACCAATCTCTTTCCGTGGAAATTGCTGGAAGGTACGATCTTCAATTCCATCCAGTTTCCCTCCAGATTGCTCATGCTGACCGCGCCGCTTACACCGCTCTGCATCGTGCTCATTGTGCGGGAGTTTGCAAAGAGCCCCGTCGGGCGGATCCGCTTCCCTCGACCGACGGCGGCCGTGCTCGCAGCGTTCCTGCTCGTCTTTTCCGCGGGTTACGATATGTTTTTCCTCCCGCCCGACGACAAGACCGTGCTCGATCTGAAAGAGATCTATGCCTATACGGGCGGCGGGGAGTGGTATCCGATCTATGAAAACGCCTACGCGGAAAAGGACGGAGAGCCCATCGTCTATGTGACAAATACTTCTTCAACCGTCCTGCGCGATCAGAATAACCGCAAGATCGAGTACGAGAGGGCGGAGAATACGCTGACGTTTGTCTGGGAGGGTGAAGAGGGAGGTGTTTATACGCTTCCGCTTCTCTATTATAAAGGATATGCGGCGACGGACGAGTATGGAAATGCGCTGCCCGTCGAGGCGGACGGCTGGGCGAGGGTGACCGTAACGGCAAAGCAGAGCGGAACGGTCACTCTTTATTATAAAGGCACGGCCGCGCAGACCGCATCGATGTGGTGCTCTGCCGCCGCGTCGGTATTGACGCTCGCGGGATTTTCGATCGCTTCGATAGAAAAAACCAAAAAAAATCCAAAAAAGTCAAAAAAAGTGAGAAAAAACAGTTGACAAGAGTGAAAGCGGTGTGGTATTATATGCGAGCTTTCAAGGAACGGAGCCGCAAGGCGCCGAAAAGACGGCGA
>CALVME010000060.1 GCA_944342055.1 uncultured Clostridia bacterium
TAGCGCGGGTCGATCTCTTTGGGGGCGCGGAGCTGGCTTTCCACCCAGTCGACGTCCTTTTGATAGCCGCAGTTTTCGATTAGCTTCTGATAATAGGGGAAATTGTACTGTTCTTCGAAGGTGGACAGTTCGTCGAATCCTTCGATGAGGAGCCCTTCCCGCTCGAGATCGGAGAATCCCAAAGGACCCACGACTTCTTCCATGCCCCTTTCTTTCGCCCAGTTTTCCGCCGCGGCAAAGAGCGCGGAGGCGACTTTTTGATCGTCGATGCAATCGAACCGCGTGAAGCGCACCCGCTTCTGATGCCATTTCTCGTTGCTCACCCGTTGCAAAATGGCGGAGATCCTCCCCACGACCTTTCCCTCGCGGTAGGCGAGATAGTAGACCGCCTCGCTCTGATCGTAATAGACGTAATCTTTGCGGAAGATTTTTTTCTCGTCCATATACAGGGGCGGTACGAAATAAGGGTTCCCCTCGTATAGCTTCAGGGGGAAATTCAAAAAGGCGCGCTGTTCTCTTTTGGTTGTTACTTCTTTGACCTGTACCATATCATTTTTTTCGCGGCGAGAGCCGCTCTCTCCTTCGTATAAAAACGAAAAAATTATAACATTTTTCGCCGCCGTTGTCAAATATTCGACGGAATCTCTCTTTTACAGTTTTTCAAAAGAGTACGGACAGGCGGAACGCTTGACAGGAAAAAAAATATTTCCTATAATAGCGCGTGAACGAATTTTCGGGAGAGACATGGAATATGTTGTGGAGAAATCCCTTTCGCGGATTGACAAAATTTGAGTGGGCGCTTTGGCTGATCTCCGTCTCGGCGGTGACGCTCTCGTCCCTCGTGCGCTTCGATGTCGCCAACCTCGCCGTCTCGCTGCTCGGCGTCACGTCCCTCATTTTCGTGGCGCGCGGCGACGTGTTCGGGCAGTTCATCACCGTCGCTTTCAGCCTTTTGTACGGCGTGATCTCTCTGTTTTCTCACTATTACGGGGAGACGATCATCTATTTTTGCATGCAGGCGCCCATCGCCGTGCTCACCATCGTGACGTGGCTGCGCCATTCGCACAAGGCGGGCGGGGAAGAAGTGGAAGTGCGCTCCCTTCCGCCCAGAGCGATCCCCCTGCTTGTCCTGGCGACGGCGGCGGTGACGGGGGGCTTCTTCTTCCTGCTTCGCGCGCTCGGGACGGAAAATCTCGCCGTGAGCACGATCTCCGTGGCGACGAGCTTCGGCGCCCTGTCCCTTCTCGTTCTGCGCAGCCCCTACTATGCCGTCGTGTTTGCGCTCAACGACGTCGTGCTCATCGTGCTCTGGACGCTGGAGATCGTGCGTGACATCGCTTTCCTGCCCATGGTGGTCTGCTTCGTCATGTTCCTCTGCAACGACATTTACGGATTCTGCAACTGGATCCGCATCCGCCGCCGCCAGGCGCTGGAGAAGGCTGCTGGCTGACTTGAAGAAGAGACGGCATCCGTCCCTCATCATATATAAGGCAGAGACAGATCCCGAACGTGCGGGGTCTGCGCCATCGGAAAAGGAGATACGCTGTGATCCATTCTCTTTCGGGCGGCGTCCTGTGCGACGTCGGGATATACACTTTTGCAAAAGTCGAATGCGAGGAGGGCGAAACGGCGGGCAGACGGTTCTGGTATCTGTCCGAGATCCCCTCGCTCAAAGAGGGGGACGAAGTGCTCGTGCCCACGCTCGGCGCGCTCGTGCGCGGAAGGGTCGTCGCACTGGAAGTCGCGTCCGCGCAGGAGGCTCCCTATCCGCTCAACCGCATCAGGGCGATCGAGCGGGTGCTTTGAAAACGACAATTTACCACGGGGGAAAACGATATGAAACTCATTCATTGTGCGGACTTACACCTCGAATCTCGCATGGACAGCTCCTTCTCCGTCCGTCTTGCCAAAGACAGGCGGCGGGAGCTTTTGCTCACCTATAAGCGCATGATCGCCTATGCGGCGGAACAGGGCGTTGCCGCCGTTCTCATCGCGGGAGACCTCTTCGACAGCGGCAAAGTCTCCCGACGCGCTGTACGCGACGTCCTTTCGGAGATGCAGGCGCGCCCCGAGATCACCTTTTTTTATCTCTGCGGCAATCACGACAAGAACAATCTCTCTTCGCTCTCGGCTCTGCCCGAAAATTGCAAGACGTTTTCCGCCGAGTGGCGGAGCTATCCGGTCGGCGACGTCGTCGTGACGGGCATCGAGCGCTTCGACGAATCTGCGGCGGAGTCGCTCTCCCTCGACCCGTCCGCGCGCAACGTCGTCATGCTGCACGGTCAGCTCTCTTCGGGGGCGAGCGGAAACTGGAACATCAATTTGAAATCGCTCGCGGGCAAGTACATCGATTATCTCGCCCTCGGACACATCCACAGCCATTCCTTCGGCAGGATAGACGGGCGCGGGAAGTACGCCTACAGCGGCTGTCTCGAGGGCAGGGGGTTCGACGAGTGCGGCGAGAAGGGATTCTTGCTCCTGGAGACGGAGGGCAGGGAGATCGAGAGCACGTTCGTCCCCTTCGCTTCGATGGCGCTGCATGCCGTGAATGCCGAGCTGGACGCTTCGCTCGTCACGCGCGCCGAACTGGAGGCGCGCACGGAGAGCGCGGTGAAGGATATTCCCGCTTCGGATATGGTCAGGGTTTCGCTCACGGGCGAGCGCGGCGCGGAACTGACGGTGGACACGGACTATCTTTCCCGCGTCCTCTCCGAAAAATTCCGCTTTGCGAAGGTGATCGATGCGTCCCGCCTCGCCGTGACGGCGGACGACTACAAAAACGACGTCTCGCTCAAAGGCGAGTTCGTGCGTCTGGTGCGCGGGAGCAAACTGACGCCCGAGGAACAGGATAAAATTCTGGAGTGCGGCATCCGCGCGCTGCGGGGGGAGGACATATGAGGCTGATTTCCTGTCACATTGATAATTTCGGGAAGCTCTCCGATCTCGACATGCGCTTCGACGAGGGGCTCAACGCGGTGCTTCGGGAGAACGGCTGGGGCAAGACGACGCTCACCGTATTCATCAAGGCGATGCTCTACGGGCTTCCCAGATCGACGAAGCGGAAGCTGGACGAGAACGAGAGAAAGAAATATACGCCTTGGAAGGGCGGCGCATACGGCGGAGAGCTGGAGCTCGCCGTCGGCGAGAAGGAATACCGCATCGAGCGTTATTTCAGCGACGCGGAGAGCGGTGATACGTTCGCCCTGTACGATCGCAAGACCAATCTGCCGAGCGCGGATTACGGCGCGGACATCGGCGAAAAACTGTTCGGCCTGAATGCGGCGGCATATGAACGCAGCGTCTATTTTTCTCAGCGCGGCGCAGTCGAAGAGGGAAGCGAGAACAGCATCAGCGCAAAGCTCAACGGCTTGCTCGAAGACGACGAGGACATCGGGGCGCTCGATCAGGCGCTGGAGGGGCTGGACAAGGCGAGAAAGGAATACAAACTCGACCGCGGGACGGGCGGAAGGATCGACGAACTCGAGGCGAGCCGCGCAGACATCCTCGCGCGGCGAGACAGGGCGCTGCGCGCAGACGCGCGTCTGAAAGAGGCGGAGGGAGAGCTCTCCCGCGCACGCGCGGCGGCGAAGGAAGCAGAGGCGGCGTGCGAACGCGCGGAAGAGGCGTTCCGCGCGGCGGGGCAGGAGCGAAACCGCCTGCAAATGCAGAACACCTATCGGGAACTTGTGAAGAAGTTGCGTGATTCGCAGGGAAAGGAAGAGGAATGCCTGCGCTTTTTCGGCGGGAGCGCCCCCTCGGAAGAGGCGCTCGCCGCCGCCGAACGGGCGGAGGCGGAAGCAAAGCTGAAGGAAGGCGAACTTTCCGTGCTCGCTTCCGCGGACGACGAGGACTTGCGCACGCTGTTTGCCCGCGGCGTGCCTGACGAAGAGGAGCTTGCGGCATACGAAGCGGCGGCAAAGGAAGAGGGAGAACTGCGGGGCGCACTGCGCACCGTGTATCCCGTCGATGACGCGACGTATGTGCGGTATGTGCGCGACCGCGAAACGGCGCAGGAGGAACTGAAAGGTTATGCCCGCCTCAACGGCGAGGGCGCGGAAGACCGCCTCGCTCAGGCGAAGGAGGAGGCGGCGCGCGCCAAGGCGGCAGCCGACGAAGCAGCTGCCCGCCCGAAGCCGAAGGACAGGAGGCTGCCCGCCTTCCTCGGGACGGCGATCGGAACGTGCGCCGCGGCGATCGCGTGCGCGCTGTCGCTGCCTCGCTCCGTCGCGTACTTCGCGGCGATCGCGTGCGGCGTCCTTGCTCTCCTGTTCGCCGCGCTGACGGCGATGAGCGCGCGTTCCCTCTCTAAGCGCCGCAAGGCTGCGAAAAGAGAGGCGGCGGAGCTTGCCGAGGCGTATGAACTTGCGAGAACGCGGGAGACAGAGGCGCAGCAGACGCTGTTTGCCGTGCAGCAGCGCGCGATGCTCGAGGAACGGCTGGGGCGCATCGGGCGGGAGATCGCGACTTACGAGCTGTATAGCGCGAAAAAGGCGGAGGCGGATGCGCTGACGCAGAGGCTGACGGCGGGGCACAAGCGCTATCCCCTGCGGGCGGACACCTGGTCGGCGTGGGCGCACGGCCTGCGCGCCAAGGCGGAGACGTACGCGAAGGTGTGCCTGGCGGCGCAGCGCGCGGAGACGTTGCGCGCGGAAGCGGAGAAATTGCATGCCGACGCGCAGGCGTTTTCGGCGAAGTACGGCGGCTCGCTCAAGGAAATCCGCTCCAGACTCCTCGCCTATGGCGTTTACGCGGAGAATGCTGCGCGCGATCGGGTCAGGCTTTCCGCATTCGAAGCGGAGAACGGCTTGACGCAGGCGTTTTTGGAGGAATCGCTTTCGGACAGGACGGAGCAGGCGGGTCAGCTCTGCCGCAGGACGCGGCAGGAGATGTCGCAGGCGCAGGCGCGCGCGAATGAAGCCGAAGCGGCGGCGGAGCGCGAGCGCGAGACCGCTGAGACCCTTCCCGACGTCGAGGCGGAACTTTCTCTCGCGGAGAACGAGCTTGCGGCGGCGAAAGAGCGCCATTTCGTACTCAGCGAGACGGCGAAGTATCTCAGAAAGGCGAGAGAGGAGCTTTCGGCCCGCTATCTCGGCGCCATGAAGGAGAGCTTTTTGCGCCACCTCGGCTCGTTCGGCGGCGAAAAGCTGGGCAGATTCGAAATGGACGCGCGCATGGACGTCGTTTTCAAGGCGGAGGGGAAGCGGCAGGATATCGCCGCGCTCAGCCAGGGGTATCAGTGCGTCGTTTCGCTCTGCGCGCGCTTTGCGCTCGTGGACGCCCTGTTTGCGAACGAAAAGCCTTTTCTGATCCTGGACGATCCGTTCGCGGAGCTCGACGGCGAGAACCTTTCGATCGCGCGCGGCATGCTCGCGCAGGCGGCGAAGTCTTATCAGATACTCTATCTGGTTTGCCATGAGAGCCGGTCTTAGCGAGGTGCGCATGAGGAGAAAGATTTTGGCGGCGCTGTTTTGGAGCGCTTACGGTTTGCTGGCGGGGGTGCTGATCTGGCATTCCTGCCGCACGGGCGAAAGTTCCGTCGGGGACAGTTCCGCCGTCGGGGAATGGCTGGAGCCCTTCTTTTCGGGTTTGATCCCCGACCCGACGGGGGCAGGTCGCCCCATTGATGTCTGGTGGAGCGGTTACGGCGCATTCATTCGCAAGGGGATCGGGCATTTCGGCGGATTTGGCGCCCTGGGGGCGTTCGGCGGTGCGGCGTTCGCGCTCTCCTTCTTCAGAGGCGGCGCGAAAAAGCCGTATCTTTCCGCGCTCCGCGCGTTTGCGTTTTGCCTTGCGGCGGGACTTTTTCTCGGCGCGCTGACCGAAGGGCTCCAGCTCTTTTCGGAGGGCAGGAACGGCAGTTTTTCGGACGTGGCGCTCGATTTTTCCGGCTACGCGGTCGGCGCCGCGGCGTCGTATTTTTTGACGATTTTTATTCTTTCAAAGCGAAAAGGGAGATAAATTCTCCCCTTTTTTGCTGTTTTTCGGCATTGCGTTTCGTAAAGCCGATCGCCGCAGGGGGCTTTTTTCACCTTTATTGTGGTATGAATCGTTGACAATCGCAGAAATTAGAAGTATAATGTTTCCGTATGAATTGTATCCGTGAACGGAGGAACTGAGGACGGGAGGAGTATGAGAGGAACCGAAAAAACCCAAATCCCTTTTCTGAAAAAGTGCGTTGCGGCGTTTCGTTCCCTTCCCCGTATGCAGCGGTATGTGCTCGCGTTCGTCGCGGCGGACATCCTCTTTCTCGTCTGGTATCTGATCTATACCGCCGCCTTTTTGGAAGGCGAGGCGCACGTTCCCCACTTTCTGCTGGGGGCGGTGTTTTTTCAGGATCACTCGGACGTGTTCATGGATTTTTTCAACGTCAACGTGTTCGTGGAGGACATGAACCCCTACTTTGTCGCGGGGGACCCGGGCGGAGGCTCTTCCTATCCGCCGTTGGTTCTGCTGCTCGCGAAGGTGTTCCGCCTGATCGGTGGGCCCGCAGAGAGCGCGCTCGCACTGCGCGAGACGCCGCGAGGGATCCTCTCGATCGTGTTGTATTTTACCGTGCTGACGATTTGCGGCGCGCTTTGCCTTTTGAAGTTTGCGAAGAAAAAAGGGCTGCCGTTGCCTTTGGCGGCGGCGCTCGGGCTCTGCGTGCTGCTCACCGCGCCCATGGTATATCTCATCGAACGGGCGAACTATCTCCTGTTCGCGCTTCTGTTTGTGCTCGTTTTCTTTCTTTACGAGAAGGACGAGAGCGCGTTCAAGCGGGAGCTTTCCTACCTTTCGCTCGCGGCGGCGGTCGGATTCAAACTTTATCCTGCCGTGTTTGCGCTCCTGCTTTTGAAGGAAAAGCGCTTTTTTGCCTTTCTGCGCGTGGCGCTGTACAGCGTCGCGCTCACGGTGTTGCCGTTCTGTTTTTTCGAGGGAGGCTTCGGCAACATCGCTTATTTTCTGGAAAATCTGAAAAAATTCAGCGAAGGGCCGTATGTGTTCGAATACGAAGGCGCTCCCTGCACCAACGCGTTTTCCTACGGGCTTTCGGCGGCTATGTTTGTGCGCGTGCTCTTTTGTCTGTTCGGAGGGTTCAGCTATCTCGCATTGCCGGCGTACGCGCACGCCGCGGCGACGGCGTTCGCCGTGATCACGGGCGCCGCCCTCATCGCGGGGATCTTTCTCGCGAAAGATCGCTTTTCCGCCGTCTTTCTCGCGGCGGCGGCGACCTTCCTCCTCCCCGACCCGAGCTACTGCTATACGGCGTCCGTTCTGATCGTTCCGCTTTTTTTCCTGTTTTCTGAGGGGGAAGGCGGGAAATTTCAGATCGCGGCGTTCGTCCTTCTGCTTTTCAGTTTCGTCATAGCCGATTTCGGCTACCTGCTCCCTCGTTATTCACACGGATTACAGTACGGCTATACCGTCTTGAATTTCCTGCAATGCCTCTCCTGCATTGCGCTCTCTTGGATGTGTTTTGTGCGCGGCGCGCTCAGCCGCGTCAGAAAGAACTGCGCCTATGCAAAAAACTAACGTCAAGCGTCCGCTTATGTGGATCGCGCTCCTGCAAATTTTATTGATCCTGCTCGTGATCGCGGGGTGGCTCGTCTACAGCTTCTTTTTGGCCGAAGACGTCGACGCCGCGCGCGATTACTTTCTCGGCTATGCGGTGTCCGACTTCGGACAGGTGTTATACTTTACGCTTTCAGACAACCCTTACGTCACCGAGTTTTATACGAGCTACACGCCGCTTTGCTTTTTGATCTGCCTTCCCTTTGCGCTTGTCTGCAAGGGCAACCCGCTCTTTTATCAGCTCAAAGCCCCGCTCTCGGAGGAGGCGTACAACGCGGCGATCGTACAGACCTGGGAATTCTGGGTAGCCTATTGCCTGTATGTGCTCGTCTTTGTGGCGGGACTCACGCTTTTGACCTATAAACTGCTGTCGCCCAAGATCAAAGATCGGTTCTGGCTCGCCATGGCGGTCATCTTCTCCAACCTCGGCGTGTTTGCGATCTCCCGCGGCAGCAACGTACAGCACATACTCCTTCTCATTCTCGTTTACTTATGGTTGTATCGCTCAGAAAAGGCGTGGCAGAGAGAAATTGCGCTCGTCTGTCTCGCCGCCGCGGGCGTTTGCAAATATTATCCCTTCATTTTCGGCGCGCTCCTGCTGCGCGAGAAAGATTTTTGGGCGGCGCTCCGCGTCGTCGGATACAGCGCGTTGCTGTTCTTTTTGCCCTTCTTCCTGTTCAAAGGGGGCGTGTCGAACATTCCCCGCTATTTCTGGAATTTGGGCTGGTTCGTGGGCGGCGAGGAGAGGATCGCGCACGGCGGGAATCTCTCCGCTTACAGCCTCATGTCCAAAATTCTCGTGGGGCTCGGCTGCGAACAGGGAAGTCCCGGCGTCAAGACCGCCTGTCTCTTCACCTCTCTTTCGGTGCTTGCGGCGACGGCGGCGCTCACCATTTTGAGCGGCAGCCGCTTCACGCAGGCGATGATGTGCGCGGCGGCGATGACGCTCATCCCGCCCGTGAGCTATTACTATGCGGTCATCTTTCTGATCGTTCCCGTGTATGCGCTCGCGGCGGAATGGGAACGCATCAAGGGTTGGCGCCGTTGGTTCTACGTCGCGTTTTTTGCGTTCTGCTCCTTCCTGCCGACGCTGGTGATGACGAATCTGCTCTTGCAGACGCTGTGCTATCTCGCTTCGCTCGTCATCGAGTGGGTGTTCTTCTTCAGAGAGCGGCGCGGCAAGGGAACGGCGGAAGAATCGCTTCCCGAAATTGAAAAAGGACGGGCGGAAGAACAAAGCAGACAATGACGATCGGACGATCGGGAAATACGAAAAGGTTGAAACGACTATGGATATGACAAATCAGGAAAAAGACAAACAGAAAATACTCGAGCTGGTGGCGGAGTATTGCAGAAAATATCACGCAAAGCCCGCTTATCGGGAGGGCGACCGCATCACTTACGCCGCGCGCGTGTACGGCGAAGAGGAGATGGTCAACCTCGCCGACAGCGCGCTTGAGTTCTGGCTCACGTCAGGCAGGTACACCGACCGCTTCGAGCGCGAGTTCGCTTCATTTTTGGGCGTGCGGTTCGCGTCCCTCGTCAACAGCGGTTCGAGCGCGAATCTCGTCGCGTTCATGGCGCTCACGTCGCCCCTGCTCGGGGAGCGCCGCATCAGGCGCGGAGACGAGGTCATCACCGTCGCCGCAGGCTTCCCCACGACGGTGACGCCCGTCATCAATTACGGCGCCGTCCCCGTCTTTGTGGACATCACCGTTCCGCAGTACAACATCGACGTGAGCAAGCTCGAAGAGGCTTACAGCGAGAAGACGAAGGCGGTCATGATCGCGCATACGCTCGGCAATCCCTTCGATCTTTCCGCAGTCAAGGCTTTCTGCGACAGACACAACCTCTGGCTCGTCGAGGATAACTGCGACGCGCTCGGCTCGAAATACACGATCGACGGAAAGGAACGCTACACGGGCACGATCGGCGACATCGGCACGTCGAGTTTTTATCCCCCGCATCACATCACCATGGGAGAGGGCGGCGCGGTTTATACTTCGAATCCCCTTCTCCACAAGTGCATCCGCTCCTTCCGCGACTGGGGGCGCGACTGTATCTGCCCCTCCGGCAAAGACAATTTCTGCGGGCACCGCTTCGACAGACAGTACGGGGAGCTTCCCCTCGGGTACGATCACAAGTACGTCTATTCGCACTTCGGTTACAACCTGAAGGCGACGGACATGCAAGCGGCGATCGGCTGCGCGCAGCTCAAAAGAATCGACGACTTCGCGGAGCGCAGGCGCCGCAACTGGGCGCGGCTGAGAGAGGGGCTTGCCGATCTCTCCGATGTTCTCATCCTGCCCGAACCCGAACCGCACTCCAATCCCTCCTGGTTCGGCTTCCTCATCACCTGCAGGGAGGGCGTGGATTCCTTCCGCGTAGTGGAGGAGATCGAAAAGCGCAACGTCCAGACGCGCCGCCTGTTTGCGGGCAACCTCGTCAAGCACCCCTGCTTTGACGAAATGCGCGCCGAGGGCAAGGGATATCGCGTCGTCGGCGGGCTTGAAAACACCGACAGGATCACGAGCGAGACGTTCTGGATCGGCGTCTATCCCGGCATGACGGACGAGATGATCGACGCGATGATCCGCGTCGTTCACGAGGCAGTCCGCGCATGAAACTCAAAGCGCTCGTCAAAAAGCTGTATTACGACATGCGCATCCGCTTTCTGTTCGTCGGGTGCCTGAATACGGCGATCGGATTCGGCGTGGATTCGCTGGTGTGCCTGCTCTTTCAGAGCTATACCGACGTCTCCGCCGAGATCTATCAGGCGGTTGCGATCGTCACAGGGACGGTCATCGGCGCAGTCAACAGCTATTTCTGGAACAAATATTTTACGTTCCGCTCCAAGAAGAAGTCCTGGCGCGAGATCGGCAGATTTGCGCTCGTCTATCTCGGATGTTTCCTGTTCAGCTATCTTTCGCAGCTCGGCTTGCAGGCGCTCTTTATGTACGAGGATAAGAGCTGGCAGTTTTATGCCGTGAAATTCTTTGTACTCGTGGTGCAGACGCTCGTGAGCTGGTTCGGGCAAAAATACTTCAGCTTCCGCAAGGGAAAGGGCAACGACCTGACGGCGGAAGGGGGAGAGACGGCGGAAAAACAGGACGGGGCAGACGCTTCGGACGAAGCGGAAACAACGGAAAAAGGAAAAGAAACATTATGATCATGAGACTTGCCGATTACATGGCGGACTTTTTGGTGAAACACGGCATTACCCATCAGTTCACGGTCACGGGCGGGGGAGCGATGTTCCTCAACGACGCCTTCGGCCACAAAGAGGGGCTCAAGTGCATCTACAATCATCACGAACAGGCGTGTTCCGTCGCGGCGGAGGGCTACGCGCGGGCGAGCGGCAAGATCTGTTCGGTCTGTGTTACGACGGGCCCCGGCGGTACGAACGCGCTGACGGGCGTCATGGGAGCTTACGTCGACTCCATTCCCATGTTCGTGATCTCCGGTCAGGTCAAGTTCTCCACGACGGTCGCGTCCTGTCCCGACATTCCGCTTCGGCAGCTCGGCGATCAGGAATTCCCGATCATAAGCTGTGCGCGGCAGATGACGAAATACGCGGTCATGGTCACCGATCCGCTTACCATCCGCTATCACATGAAGAAAGCACTCTTTTTGGCGACGCACGGCCGTCCCGGCCCCGTCTGGCTGGACGTTCCCATCAATGTGCAGTCGGCAAAGATCGATACGGACGCGCTCATCGATTACGACGAGAGCGAAGACAGAGATCAGATCGCGCCGCAGCCGAGGGAGGAGGAGATCTCCTCGCTCCTTGCAAAGCTCGCTTCCGCGAAGCGCCCCGTCATTCTGGCGGGGGACGGCATCCGCATTTCGGACACCGTGGAAGCCTTCCGCGCGCTCGCGCACAAACTGCGCGTTCCCGTCTGCACGGCGTGGAATTCGCACGACCTTCTGGGCGACGACGATCCCGTCAGCTGCGGCAGACCGAGCACGGTCGGCACGCGCGGGGGCAATTTCGTGTTGCAGACGGCGGATTTCGTGCTCGCGCTCGGTTGCCGCATGAATATCCGTCAGATCGGCTATAATTGGGAAAAGTTCGCAGAGCACGCCTATCTCGCTTCCGTGGACATCGACGCCGCGGAGCTGGACAAGCCGACCTTGCACGTCGATCGGAAGATACGCGCCGACCTTCGAGACTTCTTGCCCGCGATGCTCAAAGGGGCGTACGCCCCCGCGCATGAGACGTGGCTCGCCTGGGCGAAGGAAGTGGCGTTCCGCTATCCTGCGGCAGACCCCGCCTATTATCAAAAGAGCGAACCCGTCAATCCCTACGTTTTTATGAAGGAGATGAGCGAACAGTTCGCCGCGGACGAGACGGTGGTCACGTCCAACGGCAGCGCCTGCGTCTGCGGATTTCAGGCGATGCGCATTCGCGAGGGACAACGCATCTTCACGAATTCGGGCAGCGCTTCCATGGGTTACGGCCTGCCCGCCGCGATCGGCGCGGCGGTCGCAAAGGGGACGCGCGTCGTCTGCATCGAGGGAGACGGCTCCATTCAGATGAATCTGCAGGAGCTTCAGACGGTGGTCACGAACGGACTGCCGCTCAAGATCGTCTGGCTGAACAATCAGGGGTATCACTCCATCCGCCAGACGCAGACGAACAGCTTCCGCGCCAATTTCTGCGGCGTGGGAGAAAACGACGGGATCTCCTTCCCCGAAGCGGAGCGCATTGCCTATGCCTATCGCCTGCCCTTCTACCGCGTGACGCGCAACGAGGACGTGGCGGAGACGGTCAGGGCGTGGCTCTCATCGGAAGGCCCCGCCGTGCTGGAGGCGGTGCTCGACAAGACGCAGTTCTTCGCGCCCAAGCTCTCTTCCAAACAGCTCCCCGACGGCACCATCGTTTCGCCGTCTTTGGAGGATATGTATCCGTTCCTGAAAGAAACGGAAAAGCCGATCCTGCCGAAGGATCTGCAATAAAGCAATTTTAGGAGTTTTTATGAATCAGACCGAAAGAAGAATGTTGGAAATACTCAAAGAGTTGAGAGACGAGTACAATGTACTTGCCATCAAAGCCGAATTCGAGGCGGAAGGCAGCCGTACGGACGAACTGGTACAGCTCAACGAAGTGATTTTCCGTGCGGATATGCAGCTCTACATCAAGATCGGCGGGTGCGAGGCGGTCAGAGACCTCGATCAGTGCCGCCTGCTCGGCGCGACGGGCATCATGGCGCCCATGATCGAGACCCCGTTCGCCATGAAAAAGTACATCGGCGCGGCGAAGAAGGTGTACGGCGACGCGGTCGGCGAGATCAGCTGGATCATCAACGCCGAGACCAAGACTTGCAGACAGAACCTCGACGACGTGCTCGCCGAGGGCAAGGGCTTTCTGAACGTCGTCAGCATCGGCAGAGTGGACCTTTCCGCTTCCATGGGGCTGACGAGAAAGGAGATCAATTCGGACGTCGTGTTCGAGGCGGCGAAGGACATCGCGGAGCGTTCGAGAAAGGCGGGCATGCTCGTCAATTTCGGCGGCGGCATCACCTTCGAGGCGATCCCTTTCATCCGCGAAATGGCGCCTTACGTCGATCGCTTCGAGACGAGAAAGGTCGTCTTCGGCATCATGGACGACGAAAAGAAGCTCGAGCACGGCATTCTGAGGGCGATGGAGTTTGAATCTCTGTACCTCAAAAACAAGTGCGATTACTACAACAGAATGGCAAAAGAGGACGAACAGCGCATGCAGATGTTCGCGGAGCGCCTCGAACAGGCGAAAAAGAGGCTGGGCGTCGAATGAAGATCGTAGTCAGCGGCGGCACGGGCATGATCGCGCGCGCCCTTCTCTCGCTCGCAGTCGAGGAGGGGCACGAGGCGTTTGCGCTCGTGCGGCCGGATTCTTCCAGGCTTTCCGCGCTGCCCGCGGGGGCAAAGACGCTCTTCTGCGATCTGAGCGACTATCACGTGTTTTCTCCGAAGGAGAGGGCGGACGTATTTTTTCACCTCGCGTGGGCGAAGACGTCCGTCGCGGGGAGAGACGACGTCGCCGTGCAGGAGAAGAACATCGCCTACACGCTGGACGCCGCGGCGCTCGCCGCGCGCATGGGCTGTACCTGCTTCGTCGGGGCGGGCTCGCAGGCGGAGTACGGCAGAAAGTCGGGGGAAAAGCTCGGCTCGTTTACGAGCGCGGACCCTGAGAGCGGCTACGGCATTGCGAAGTACGCCGCAGGAAAATTATCCTATCTCGCGTGCGACAAGGCGGGCGTCCGCCATTGTTGGACGCGCATTTTAAGCGTGTTCGGGGAGCATGACGCCCCTACCACGCTCATTTCATATTTGCGGGATTGCTTTGCGCGGGGCGAAACGCCTCAGCTCACACCTTGCGAGCAGATCTGGGATTATCTCTACTGCAAGGACGCCGCGCGCGCCCTGCTTGCAATCGGGCTTTCAGGCAAGCACGGCAAGACGTATCCGATCGGCAGCGGCGCGGGGCGCCGCCTGTCCGAATACGTCGAGGAGATGCGCGACATTCTCGCGCCCGGCGCGCCCGTCGCGTTCGGGGCGAAGGCGTACTACCCGCATCAGCCGATGTACATGGTCGCAGATCTGAGCGAACTGACCTCGGATACGGGATTTGTCCCTGCCTATACGTTTGCGCAGGGGATCTCGGCGGCATACGGCGCCGATCGGCGCTAAGGAGAACACATGAAACAGAAAAAGATCAGCGTACTCGTTCCCTGTTACAACGAAGAGGAGAACGTAGAGCCGCTCTGCGCGGCGATCAGGGAGCAATTGCTTTCGCTCCCGGCATACGATTATGAGATCGTGTTCATCGACAACTTTTCCGCCGATTCGACGCGCGAAAAGCTGACGGCGCTCTGCGCGGGCGATCCCAAAGTCAAGGCGATCTTCAACGCCCGCAACTTCGGGCAGTTCAACTCGCCCTTTTACGGCTATCTGCAGACGAGCGGAGACTGCGTCATCTCGATGTGTGCGGACTTTCAGGATCCGCCCGAGATGATCCCCAAGCTCGTCGCGGAGTGGGAGAAGGGCGCGAAGATCGTCTGCGCGATCAAGACGACGTCCAAAGAGAACCACTTCATCCGCGCCCTGCGCACGATCTACTATAAGCTCATCAAAAAGATGTCCGAAGTGGAGCAGATCGAGCACTTCACGGGGTTCGGACTCTATGACCGTTCCTTCATCGAGGTTTTAAAAGGGCTCGACGATCCCGCTCCCTTCCTGCGCGGCATCGTGGCGGAGCTCGGGTTCCGCAGGGTTTGCATCCCCTACGAACAGGCGAAGCGGCGCGCGGGCAAGACGAGCAACAATTTCTCCCGCCTCTACGACGCGGCGATGCTCTCGTTCACGACGTACACCAAGACGCCCGTGCGCTTCATGACGTTTTTCGGTATCTTCCTCGCCGCGCTCGGCTTTCTCGGCGGGATCGCCGTGGGCGTGACGGCGGGCGTGGGCGTGCTCGAAGAGTTCATGCCCTTCGTCCTGTTGTGCGTCACGGTGTTCCTCTTCGGTATGGGATTTTTCTTTTTGGGCATGCTGGGAGAGTACCTCCTCACCGTCAAGACCAAAGTGACGCACCGTCCCCTGGTCGTAGAGGAAAAGCGCATCAATTTCGACAAATAAGACAGACATAGGAACTACAGAGGTAATGCAATGCACAAAAGACGGTTCAGACAATTTGTGATCGGCGCGCTCGCCTGCGTCTCTTTGGCGTGCGCGGCGTCTGCGTTTGCGCTTGCGCCGCATGCCGTTTTTGCGGAGACTTTGACCGTCGATTCCGCGCAAGACTGGGCGGAGCTGCTGTCTTCCGACGAAGTGCGGCTGGAGAGCGATCTCGTCGTGACTTATCCGCTCGAGGGGTTCGACGGCGTGTTTGACGGACAGGGACATACGATCCGCTGCGAGGGCGCGGCGTTCGCCTCCCTTTCGGGGCGGGTGCAGAACGTAAAGTTCGAAGGGGATACGGCGATCGACGGCGGAGACGGCGTCATCCTCAACTGCGTCGCGAGCGGCGGGCTCGCCGTCGGCTTCGAAGGACAGATCGTCGCTTCGTATGCGGGCAAAAAGCTGGAAGGCGACACCTCTTATTGCGTCGCTCCCGCCTTTTCGGACGCGGGCGAGGGCGATACCGTGCGCTATCACAACGCGTTCAACGCGAAGGAAGTGGCGGAACTTTTGGAGCGCAGCCGCATCGCGGCGAGCTGTGCGTACGGCTACAACTTTGCGGAACTCAACGCGCACCTTCCCGGTCTTTCGTTCGGGGAGAAGGGATATGCGTTTGCGGGGCTCGGCGAGGAATGGGAGCCCTATCGCATCTCCTCGGCGTGGGAGATGGCGTATCTCTCGGCATACGTCAACGGCGGAGAGGATTTCGAGGGCGTCTCGTTCTTGCAGACGTGCGACATCGACTTCGCTTCGTTCGGGACGCTCTGCCCGATCGGCAGATCGGACACGGAGCGCGGCTTTTGCGGCGTCTACGACGGCAACGGCTACGCGCTGTTCAACCTGAACATAGACACGTCCTTCGGCAGCGTGGACAACGCGCTGTTCGGCAGGCTGGGCGGCTTTGTCTACAATCTCGGCATCGAGAGCGGCAAGATCGCGGGCGGAAGCTGCGCGGCGTTCGCCGCGGTCGGCATGGCGGGCAGAGAACCCCTCATCGCGAACTGCTATTCGCGCGCGACGATCGCGGGCGAGTGGAGGAGCGGCGGGATCGCGGACAACTACAACGGCGCCATCGAAAATTGCTGGGCGTATCATTTCAACCGATATCCGCTCGTCTCCTATGCGGCGGCGCGCATTGAAAACTGCTACTCGAACGGACAAATCGTGTCGGGCACGGCGGAAGTCGTCGACTGCAAGACGGTTTCGAGGGGAGAACTCAACGGAGAGGACTGCGTGGAGGCGCTGAGCGATTATTCCCTGCGCCTTGCGATGAAGCGGGGCGGCGGCGCGCTCGCGTGGACGCGGGGCGCGCTGTTCCCCGAACTGACGCGGACGAAGGGTACGTTCGAAGGGAGCGGCACGCGCTCCGATCCCTATCTGCTCTCTTCGGTGCGGGACTGGATCTATCTTTCTCTGAACGTCAACGCGGGGGAGAGCTACGAAGACAAGTATTTCGCCGCGACGGCGGACGTCGACTTCTCTTCGCTCGATTCCTTCTTCGCGATCGGCTCTTTTGACAGCGGCAACGCCTTTGCGGGCACGCTGGACGGCTGCGGCTATGCGCTCAAACATCTCAGGATCACCGAGACGGCGATCGGGGAGATCGACAACAACGCGCTCTTCGGCACGCTTGCGGGGACGGTCGTCAACCTCGGCATCGAGGGCGGCGAGATCAGAGGCGGCTGCGTCGCGGGCATCGCGGTCGGCGGCACGGCGGAAAGCCGCATCGTGAACTGCTTTGTCAGGGACGTCACCTTCGTGGCAGGCACGCGGGCGGGCGGCATCGCCGATAATTTTGCGGGAAAAATTTCAGGGTGTTACTACGAGGGAAAGGAACCGCTCGTCTCCTATGCGGCGACTTCGGTTACATATTCTGCCTCCGAGACCGTGACTCTCGGCACCGTGACGTATGAGAGCGGCAACGTCTCTTCTCAGGCGGAGTCGGACGCATTCAGAAACGGCAGAGTATTGTACAGCGCGCTCAGGATCTCCTTCGATCCTTCCCTGGTGCGTTACTGGTCGGGCGGACGCCCCTGCCTGGACGCGCATTCGCTCGCGGGGAGCGGCAGCAAATCCGATCCCTATTGCGTCTCTTCCGCCTCCGATCTCGTCTTTTTCGCGGCTTCGGTCAACAGCGGCACGCCGTATAAGGACAGGTGGGTATTGCAGACGGCGGACATCGACATGCAGTCAGTCTTCTTCATGCCCATCGGGCTTGCGGACACGGAAAACCGCTTTTACGGCGTCTACGACGGGGGCGGGCATACCATTTCGAATCTCACCGTGCATTCGAACGAGCTGACCGTCAAAAACGCGCTCTTCGGGTCGCTCTTCGGCAGCGTGCTCAACGTCGGGATTGAGAGCGGACGCATTTACGGCGATTACGCCGCGGGCATCGCGAGCGAGGGGTATCACTTAAAGACGCGCATCCTCAATTCGTATTCGAAGGCGGAGGTTTATGGCACCGTCCGAAGCGGCGGGTTTGTGGACGATTTCGGCGGGGATATCTTCAACTGCTGGTATGACAACGCGCAAAAGTTGCCGTTCTGTTCCTTCCGCGGCGGGTTGATCTATCACTGCTTCACGGTCGGGGACGTCATGGCAAAGAATGCGGCTTCGGTCGGGGAGATCTCGGATTGCATCGAAAATACCGATTTTGCGGCGCACGCCGAAGCGGAGCGGTTTGACCGCCAGTTCAACGAGAGCAGCCTGACGGGTTCCATGGAATACGGTTACAGCCGCAGCGACATGGTGTTGTGGGAACTCGGAGAGGACGGGATCCGCTTCAGCGGCGAGCGTTTCGTGCTGAACGCGGAGAACATTTCGACGTATCGCGATCTGATCATAGAATGTTATCTTTGGAATTTTGTCGGGATCGCGGCGATCGTCCTTGCGATCGTCGGCATAGTGATTTCGTTCCTGACGGAAGGCAAACGGTTTGCGGGGAAAAAGCATGAGAGAAAGCATCGTTGACAAAAAAAACAGGTTCGTCGCGCATTGGAAGGGGATGACGGACGCGGAACGCGTGCGTTTCCTCTTTCTCGCCGTGATGCTGACGGCGATCGCGCTGTTCGTTCCCGTCTCGCTGGGTATTTTTTTCTATAATCTGACCATTCCCGTCGAAGAGCTCGATACGGGCAAATCTCTGGCGAATTCCATTCCCTTCCTCAAATACTGGAGCCTCTTTTTCTATCGAAATTCCGTTTTCTTCCAGGACAGGGACGACGTGTTCATGGACTGGTTCAACATCAATTACATGGTGTACAACAACAGCCCGTACATCGGGGGAGATTCTTCCTATCCGCCGCTCGTGCTCAACATCGCCAAAATTTTCGCGGCGATGGCGGATTACGATTTCGGCGCGGGCGAGGCGAGGAATTCTCCCGAGGGGATCGCTTCCATACTCACCTTCTATGCGGTCAGCCTCATCCCGACGTTTGCGCTCCTCTGGGTCGCCTGCCGCAGAAAGCAGATGAAAAACGGGCAGATCGCGCTCCTTTGTCCGGCGTTTCTCGGTTCGGTGCCCTTCCTGTTTGAATTTGACCGCGGCAATTATCTGCTCATCGCGCTTCCCTTCATCTTTGCGTTCTTTCTCTGGTACAATTCGGAAAGGCGCTGGGCGAGAGAGGCGGCGTATATCGGGCTCTCCGTCGCGGTGGGGATCAAGATCTATCCCGCGGCGTTTGCTCTCATTCTGCTCAAGGAGCGGCGCTTTGCCGCATTCGTGCGCACGGCGTGCTATTCCGTGCTCATGCTCATCGTGCCTTTCCTCTTTTTTGAAGGGGGATTGGACAACATATCCGCGTTTTTGTACTGGCTGACCGACTTTGCGGGTTCCAAGGGCGGGGAAGTCAACACCGTCGTGTACGGCGTGTCGTACAGCTACAGCCCGTACAATCTGCCCGCTTCGATCGTGGCGATGCTCGGCCCCGGCGTCGTGGACATGGACGTCCTTGCAAACGCCAAGGCGGTCGAACTTTGCGGAAAGATCCTGACCGTCCTCTTCATCGTCCTCGTCTTCTTCACGGGGTTTGCGTCGGACAGGAAGTGGAAGGTCATCCTTTCTTCCGCCCTTGCGACCATGTTCGTGCCGAGCATCAGCTTTGTGTATTCGGCGACGATGTGCGTGATCCCCATCGTGTTCTTTTTGCTGGATGAGGAAAAGCGCAGGCTCGACTATGCGTACCTGGCGCTCTTTCTGATCGCGTTTGTGCCCTGTCTTTCTCCCTATCTCGCCGATTACAACACGGTTGCGTTCCGCTGGGGCGTCAATCTTGCGAACTTCGTGCAGCTGCTCTCCTATATCGCGATGTTGTTCCTGCTGACGGGCGATTGCGTCGCGAGATTGGTCAGGAAGGGCGGAAAGGGGTTCTTTCGGATAAAAAAAGGACAGAATTGTTGACAAGGTACTCGTTTTTCGGTATAATGACGATGTAAAGGTGTCTTTGGGCGCCGCAAAGGGAATTTGTCTATGAAAAACAGATGCGGACGACGTCCGTTATTGAAATCGATTTCGATCGCACTGCTTACGGCGCTTTGCGCCGTGGGCGTTTTTTGCTGTTTGCCGAAGGAAAAACCGGTCTCGGCGCGGGCGGAGGGGATCTCTTCGCTCGAAGGTTACGGCTCGTGGGAGGTGCCGTATCTCATCGAGGACGTGGAAGATCTCATCACCTTCCGCAACGAGGTAAACGCGGGCATCACGTTTGAAAATTGTTACGTCAAGCAGACGGCGGATCTCAATCTCGACGTCATCACCAACTTTGAAGGCATCGGCAACGAGCAGTACGCCTTCGAGGGGCTGTATGAGGGTGCGGGGCACACCATAAGCAATCTGAACATTCGCGGACGCACGGGCGGTGCGGCGCTTTTTTATCGCCTGGAAGGGACGGTGCGCAATCTCGGCATCACGGGAGGGACGATCACGGGCAACTATGCCGCGTCGTTTGCGCTGACTTCCGGGGAGGATGCGCTCATCCTGAACTGCTACTCGACGGCGCGCGTCGCGCCGACGGTGCGCGGCGGCGGCATCGTGGACGACTTTTCCGGTTCCGTGCAGAACTGCTGGTACTATTGCGTCTCTTCGGAAAACATTCCGCTCGTCGGCAAGGACTGCGCGAGCGTGTATTACGGCTATGCGAAACAGATCGCGCCCGCCGACGCGGAGGGCTATTTTTCCATGTGCCGTGCGTATCAGCCGTATTTCTTCTCGGACGAGGCGTTTGTGACGGTGCTCAACCGCGGCAGGACGGTGTGCGCGGCGAACAATTTCCTCGCGAACGAGTATCTGAGCGCGTGGACGCTGGAGGGCAACGCGGCGTTTTCGGACGAAGTCCTGACCTGGCAGGGGAAGGGTACGATGTCCGATCCCTATCTCGTCTCTTCGGCGGAAGATCTCGTGCTCATCGCGGTATGCGTGAATGCGGGCGAGGAATTCCGCTCCAAATACTTCAAGCAGACGGCGGACATCGATCTCTCTTCCGTCTATAACTTTGTGCCGATCGGGTTGTACGATTCCGACCGATATTTTTTCGGAACGTATGACGGCGCCTCTCACACGCTGTCCAATCTCTTCATCGGCGCATCGGCGCGCGCATACAACAACGGCTTGTTCGGCGTGCTGGGCGGCACGGTGAAAAATCTCGGGATCGAGAGCGGCAGGATCTACGGCGCAAACTGCGCGAGCTTCTCCTCGCACGCTTACGATACCAATGCGCTCGTCCTCAACTGCTATTCCAAGGCGAATGTTTACGGGCAGGGCAGGAGCGGCGGCATCGTCGATAACTTCCGCGGAAAAGTGTACAATTGCGTCTATTACAATTTCGAACAGCCCACCGTGCTCCTGTGCAGCTACACCGCCTACGATCTGAGAAATTGCTATTCCACGGGCGGCGTTTGCAATCAGGATACGTTTACGGGCGTATGGCAGCTCGACAACGAGCCCATCTATTCTTATACGAACCGCGAACAACTGACGGAGAAACTCAACTCCTGGATCATCGAATACGCGCAGTCGCACCGCTCCAGCTATTCCGAATATGCGGAATGGACGGTGAGCACCGACACGTCCTTCGACTTTTCGGGTACCTTCCGGAAGGACGGGCTCGACCCGCAATACCAGGACATCATTTCCCGCTACTATACCAATCAGCTCGTCGTCATGAAACTCGCTCTCTGCTCTTTGGTGCTGATCGTCCTGACGATCGTCATCGAAGTGTTGCTCCGCAAGCGCAAGGCTGCGAAAACGGAGTCGGAAAGACATGGCGATTTGCATTGATCACAGAGAAGGATAACATATGACCATCAAATTATCGGACTTTGTCGCGGAATATCTCGTGAAAAGCGGGATCCGTCATCTGTTTACGGTGACGGGCGGCGGGTCTATGCACTTAAACGATTCGTTCGGACACCGAGAGGGTCTGAAGTCCGTCTATTGCCACCACGAACAGGCCTGCGCGATCGCCGCCGAGGCGTATGCGCGGGTGGACAACCGCATGGCTGCCGTCTGCGTCACGACGGGACCGGGAGGGATCAACGCGCTCAACGGCGTCTGCGGCGCGTATGTGGATTCCATTCCCATGCTCGTGATCTCGGGTCAGGTCAAACGGGAGACGACGGCGCGTCTTTCGGGGCTTCCCCTGCGCGCGGTCGGCGATCAGGAATTCGACATTACGCGCGCGGCGGCGAGCATGACAAAATATGCGGTCATGGTCACAGAGCCGCAGGATATTTTATACCACCTCAAAAAGGCGATCTATTTGGCGACGCACGGGCGCCCCGGACCCGTCTGGCTGGACATTCCGACGGACGTGCAGTCCGCTTCCGTCGACACCGAAGCGCTGCGCGATTACGACGAGCGGGAGGATGCGGGGGAATCGCCTCCTCCGATCTCGGACGAGACGGTTGGGAAGATCGGGAAAATGCTGGCGGAATCGAAGCGTCCCGTTCTGTATGCGGGCAGCGCGATCCGCTATGCCGGCGTGCGGGACGCCTTTCTGGAATTGGTCGAAAAATGGAACATTCCCGTCGTGACGGCGTGGAATTCCATCGACGTCATTTGGGACGGACACCCCGATTACATCGGCAGAGCGGGCATGATGGGGGACAGGGCGGGCAACTTTGCCGTGCAGAACGCCGACCTCGTCATTTCCCTCGGCTGCAGACTCTCCGTGCGGCAGGTGAGCTACAATTTCCGCACCTGGGCGCGCGCCGCCAAGGTGATCATGGCGGACATCGATCGCTATGAGCTGCAGAAGCCGACCCTGCACGTCGATCTTCCCGTCTGGGCGGATCTGCGCGACGTCGTGCCCCGCCTCGCGGCGAGGGCGAAGGACGCAGAGAAGGGCGCATGGCTCAGTCGCTGTCAGAAGTGGCGCGCAAAGTATCCCGTCATCACGGAAGCGATGTGCGGGAAGGCGAAGCCCGCCAATCCCTATTGTTTTCTGAAGGAAGCGGCGAAACGGTTTGCCGAGGACGAGCTCATCGTCGTCGGCAACGGCACCGCCTGCGTGGCGGGCAGCCACGGCTTGCCCATGCGCAAAGGGCAGAGATTTCTCATCCAGTCGGGCATGGCGTCCATGGGTTACGACCTGCCCGCGGCGCTCGGCGCAGCGTTTGCGTCAGGGAAAAAACGAATCGTGCTCATCACGGGCGACGGTTCCGTGCAGATGAATCTGCAGGAACTGCAGACCCTTCTGACCAACCGCGTTCCGGTCAAGATCTTTTTGCTGAACAACGGCGGCTATCAGTCCATCCGCCTGACGCAGAAGGCGTTTTTCGGGGAGCATACGCTCGTCGGCGTCGGACACGACAGCGGCGATCTCGAGTTCCCCGACATGCGCAAGATCGCGCGCGCCTACGGTTACCCGTTCTCGCGGTGCGATTCGAACGAAAAGCTCGCGGGGGCGATCCGCCGTTTCCTGGCAAAAGACGGGTGCGGCATCCTCGAGATCATGGTGGATCCCGCGCAGAAATTTGAGCCGAAGTCCTCTTCCAAACAGCTTGCGGACGGCAGGATCGTCTCCCCGCCCCTCGAAGATCTGGCGCCCTTCCTGAGCAGGGAAGAGCTCGAAGAGAACATGATAATTCCTTTGGTAGGAGAGTAAACGGTATGGCGAAATTTTCCGAACAACTTAAGAGGACGAGTTCTGCCATAGGGAGATTTTTTGTCTCCGTGTGGCAGACGATGTTGCTGCCGTTCTTTCAGCGCGTTAGGAAATTTTTTACGCCGCAAAACCTGAAAGAGGTGGGGCGCAGGCTGCATCGCGGCAAGGTCAATCCCATTGCCCTCGGCATGATCGTCTCGTTTGCCGTCGTGTTCGGCATTTCGTTGGCGACGCTGATCGGAACGTCGGGCGCGGGCTGGAGTTCCGTCCTCTTTTATAACCCTGCGGACTTCTTCATGGATTTCTTCAAGTCCATGTCCGACTCGGAATATTCCGGGCTCTATACGGAATGGGGCAACATTTATGCGCCCATCATGTACATCCCGCTCAACTTTTTGCTGCACCTCATCCCCGGCTATGAATACATGTCCGTCGAAGAACTGAGAAATTCTCAGGCGGGCATCGTCATGTTCATGATCCTGATGATACTTTGTCATCTGGCGTTCGTCGCGATCCTGTATCGCGCACAGAAGGGTTCCCGCGCCAAAAAGGTGCTGTTCATCTTCTTTATCTACGTCTCCGTGTGCATGATCTCCGTCATCGAGCGCGGCAACGTCATCCTGTTTGCGCTCATCACGACGGGATTGTTCCTGCTTTTGTACAGGGCGGACTCGTGGTGGCAGAGGGAAATTTCCTATGTCTGCCTCGCGCTTTCCGTCTGCATCAAGATCTATCCCGTCTTTTTCGGCATTTTGCTTTTGCGCGACAAGCAGTTTACGGGGGCGATCCGATGCGCCGTCTATTGGCTGGTCCTTTTCGTTGCGCCCTTCCTCTATTACGGCAACATGGCGGAAAATATCATCGCGTATTTCCGCGCGGTCTTCGATTTCGGCGGCGTGGCGACGTCGGCGGTCGCGGACCCCGGCACGGTTTGGCTCGCGGCAAAGGAGGCGGCGGAAGAACTCCTCGAAGACGCCCTGGAGGGCAGTTCGAGCTTCGGCTACACGGGCACCTTCCAGATCCTCTTTTTGAAACTGTATCAGAATTATTTCACGCTCACCGTCTCCGAACAGCTCTCCAATGCGCTGTTCATCGTGGCGTTCATCTTCACGTTCTTCCAGGACAAGACGTGGAAGGCGGCGCTTTTGCTCTCCATTCTGAGCATCACGCTCTCGTCGAGCACCTATACCTATTCGCTCGCCTTTCTGATCATGCCCTGCATCATGTTCCTCAACGAGGCGTCCTGGAAAAATCCGCTGCACTGGATCTATGCGGCGCTGTTTGTGTGCATCTTCGGGTTCTTCGTCTGGGAGGAACAGTACTATCACGTCAGCCCGTACTATCAGTACAGTTTCTACTATTGCAACTATGCCAACCTGATCGAGCGGTTTGCCATTCTGATCATGACCTTCCTTCTGACGTGCGAGGGCGTGTTCCACGCGATCCTGCGCCTGGAGGACGGCATCGTGTGGTGCATCCGCCGCAAGAAGCGGATGGATCTTCGCCGCAAGTCGCTCGCGGAAAATCCTTACGGAAGAAAGAGATGAGCGTACAGTATTCCGTCATCATCCCCGTGTACAACGGGAAAGATTATCTCGCCGACGCGGTCGCGAGCGTGTATCGGCAGCATGTTTCGGATTTTGAGATCGTTCTGGTGGACGACGGTTCGACGGACGGCAGCGGAGAGATTTGCGACAAGTTTGCTGCCGAGGACGCGCGCGTCAAAGTCATTCACCAGAAAAACGCCTATCTCGGCGCCGCGCGCAACCGCGGATTCGAGCGCGCGTCGGGGAAGTATGTGCTCTTTCTCGACGCGGACGACATCCTGTGCGACGGCGTCTTAGAGGCGGCTTTTTTGTTTGACGGGGCGGACATCATCTGCTCCAATCGCTTTTATACGTACGATTGCAGGACGGGAAAAGAGTCCGTCCGCACGGGGGATTTTTCCGAGGGCATGGAACTCAGGACGGTGAACACCCGCCTCGCCGCCTTTTCGCCCTATACGGCGCAGTCCGTCTACAGGCGGGAGTTTGTCGAGCGTTCGGGCGTTCGGTTCGAGGAGACGCGCATCAATTCGGAAGATCGCGTCTGGACGGTGCGGCTCATCCACCTTTCGAAGAGGACGGCGGTGCTCGACCGCCCGCTGTATCGCTACACCGAACACAGGGAAGGCTCGCTCATGAATCGCATGACGGCGGCGTACATTCTCGACTCCCTCAAGGCGTTGGAGACGCTGTACGAGGAGGCGGACGGCTTCGATTACGATCCCGTCGACGCGGTGAAAGAGAAGATCGCCAACGAGTTTTTGTGCTTTTGCGCCTGTGCGGCGCTCGTGCGGGACAGAGAGATCGGTTCGCGCACGATGGCTTACGTCAGGGAGCACCTCTCGATTCTCGGCAGCCGACACTGTGCCGCGCGCCCCTTCCTCTGGCTGCGCCGCGTGATCGGGCTCAGAAACCTGTTAAAACTTTGCAATGCGGTATTTCTGCATTATACGACAGACCGATGAAACTCAGCGTCATTGTACCCGTTTACAACAGCGCCGCTTATCTGGAACGCACGATCGAGAGCGTTCTGGCGCAGAATTACGAAGATTTCGAGCTCATCCTCGTGGACGACGGCTCGACGGACGGCAGCGGAGAACTCTGCGACAAGTTCGCGGCGGCGTTTCCGCGCGTGAGGGCGATCCATCAGGAAAACGCATACGTCGGCGCGGCGCGCAATGCGGGCATGCGGATGGCGAGGGGGGAGTATCTGTACTTTCTCGACAGCGACGACGTGCTGTGCGAGGGGGTGCTCGCGCGCGTCGCTCCATATCTGAACGGCGCGGACGTCGTCGCGTCCGGCATCAGGACGGAGGGAGGGAAGCGGCTTTCCCTGCCGGAGCGGGAACCGCTGCGCGACGAGCTCTTTCTGTTCAGCCCCTTTCTGGGGCAGAGCTTTTACCGCGCCGGCGATCTCCCTTCCTTTTCGACGGAGCGCAAGACCGCGGAGGACTGCGAGTGGCTGTTTGATTGCCTGCAAAGGGCGGGCTCCGTCGAAATCTGCCCTTTCCCCTTCTACGAATATACGGAGGAGCGGGAGGGTTCGCTCACGACAAATTACCGCGCTGCGCTCATCGCCCCGACGCTGAGGACGTGGAAAAAACTCTTCGACGCCTGCGAGGGGAGCGGTTTTTCCGATCGGGACCGCATCCGCGCGTATTGCGCGGACGGCATGATCCAGCACTGCATTACCGCCGTTTTGTCGGGCGAGGCGGCACTTTTGCAAGAGGCGCGCTCCTGCCTCCCTTATCTGAAGGCGAAGGGGTGCAAGGTCAGACCTTTTTTGTGGCTGAGCCGCATTCTGGGTATGAGAGGATTTTTCCTTCTCTGCAATCTGAAAATGAGAAAGAGGGCGCCCGTTCGTTGAGGGCGCCCTCTTTTCGTAAGTTTTCACGCTTAAGTCAAAAAATTAGCTTGCAAATCCGACGGAAATATGGTATGATGATATCGGATTTTTTTGTGTAGGCAGTTTTCAAGGTCACAGGAGAAAATATGACAGGTTTTGCGGGCAATCCCATGATTTTGACACAATCGAACGAAAAGAAAGAATTGTTTGCCGTCGGCTCGTACTTTGTTTTCTGGGGGATCCAGATGCTTTGCAAGGGGTTCGGACTGGAAAACGGCGGAGCATACAAGCTGCTGTCTCTCCTTTCGTTGCTGTTTTTGGGCATCAAATTGCTTCTGACGGAATGGACGTTCCGAGACCTGACGCTCTCTTGCTGTATCGTCTTTCTCGGCTTTATGACCTGGCTCATGTCGGACATGCTTCCCATGCTGCTGTTGGCGCTTGCCATCGTGGGGGCAAAGGGCGTTCCGATCAGAAAACTGCTCTATGTGACCTTTTATATCCGCGGCATATCCTTTCTGATCGTCGTCAGCGGGTCCTTTTTCGGATTGTTTCCCGAAAACGGGAGCCAATACAGAGAGATCTTCGACGTTTTCAGCTTTGTATTCCAAGGAGAGGGGCGCGTCCATGTGCTGCGCAGATTTTTAGGGTTCAGCACCGCGAATCTCGCGTCCGTGCACCTGCTGATCATATTGTCGCTGTTCATCTACGTCAACGACAACAAGCTCGGCGTCGTGCATTACCTTCTGATGATTCTCGTGAACGCCATTTTGTATCGTTTTACGGGCAGCCGTACGAGCATGGCGCTCGTCTATTTTCTCATCGCTTTGAGCGCAGCCATGCGTTTTCGCGCGTTGCGCCGCCCTATCTATGCAGCGGGCGTCTGGGCATTCTTCGGCATCTTCCTTTTCAGCGTCCTGAGCGCACTTCTGTTTGTGCAGTCCGATCAGCCCCAAACGGCATGGGAAAATATTTGTCAGAAACTGGACCTCCTGCTCTCGGGAAGGCTGGGATACAACGCTTACGCGATACGGACGTTCTCCGTCCTTCTTTACGGCGGAAAATTCCAGAACAACTGGAGTCAGCTCGACAACGCTTATCTGAATTTGTGGCTTCGGTTCGGGTTTGTCAACTGCGCTCTGTTTCTGCTTGCCTGTACGTTGCATCTGCGGGAATGCAAACGCCTGCGGCGGCACGCGCCCTTTCTTATTTTTGTTGTGTTTGCGGTGCTCGGGTATATGGAGATGTCCATGTATGCGATTACGATGAATGTGTTTTTGCTTGAACTCAGCAGCTTTCTGTTTCCGCAAAACGGAAGAAAGTATCCGAAAGAACCCGTTTTCAAAAAATGCGTCTGAGGAAATAAAATGAATTGTGTGGAACGCAATCTTGTGCTCGGCAGGGTAGGGTTTAACGCCTGTACAAAAGAAGAGCTCATAAATATGATCGAAAATCTGAATACGGACAAGAAGGGCGCTTACGTCTCTTTTCTCGGCGCGCCGCATGTGGCGATCGCCGAGACGAACGAGGCGGCGGCTGCCGCGTATGCGGGGGCAACGATCATCGCCATGGACGGCAGTCCCGTCGCCAGGGCGGCAAAGCAGTGCGGCATCGTGTGCGAGCGCTGCGGCGGGCCGGATATCATGAACGAGATCCTGCGTCGGAGCGAGAAACAGGGCAGGACCCAGTACTTTTACGGGGAGAACCCTGAGGTGCTCAAAAAGATGGTCGCGCGATGCCAGGAATTGTATCCCGATCTGCGCATTGTCGGCTACTATGCCCCGCCCTATCGCGAGCTGAGCGAAGAGGAGGACGAAGAGATCGTGCGGATGATCGGGGAACAGAAGCCCGATTATCTCTGGATATCCCTCGGTTCGCCCAAGCAGGATTGCTGGATGGCGAAACATGCCGCATATTTCCCCGGCACTACGATGATGGGGGTGGGCGCGGCGTTCAAATTTCTTTCGGGCGCGGTGAGGCGCGCTCCGCAATTCTGGCAGAAACTTGGTCTGGAGTGGCTTTATCGGCTGTTGCAGGAGCCGCACCTCATGTGGCAGAGATATCTGAAGTACGCTCCGACGTTTTATCGGATCAAAAAAAAGACGCTGAAGGAGTACAAGGCGCAGAGTAAAATTCGCAGGGAGACGGAGAGCGCGGAATAGCCTCTCGGACAGACGTCGTATGAAAGTATTGGTGATCACAAACATTGCATCCCCGTATCGGGTAGATTTTTTCCGCTATCTGCAGAAGTCTTATCCCGCATACGGGTTTCATATATTATATGCGACTGCGGGGCAGGAAGGCAGGGAGTGGACGGCGCAGTCGGCTTTGCCGGATTCGTATTTTCTGCGCTCCAGATCGATCACCGTAGGCAAGAAAGGTTGGGAGAGGACGATCCATTTTCCCGTCAACCCTTCCGAGACCATCCGCTCCATCGCGCCCGACGTCGTCGTGGCTTCCGAATACAACCCGACGGCGCTCGCCGCTCTCTCCTGGTGCAGGCGCAACAAGGTGCCCTTCGTGCACTGGACGGACGGGACGCTCGTCAACGAGCGCAATCTCAACCCCGTGCAGAAGTGGGCGCGCCGCCGCATCGTCGGCAACGCGGATTCTTTTATTGCAAGTTCTTCCGCGGCGAAGCGCAAACTGGAAGCGTACGGGGCAAAGAAAGAGATTTTCATCAGTTTTCTGACGGTCGACATCGACAAATACCTCGCGGAGAAGCGGGAGAGCGACGCGACCACGCTTCTGACGGTGGGAGGGCTCATCGAGCGGAAGGGAGTCGATCTCCTCATCGAGGCGATGACGAAGATGCGCCATCGCTGCCGCCTGCTCGTCGTGGGCGGAGGCCCCGAAGAACAGAAACTCAAAGAACTTGCGCGCAAACACAATGTCAGTGCGGCATTCCTCGGATTTTTGGAGGGAAAGGCACTCAGATCCGCCTATGCGGCGGGAGACGTGTTCGTGACAGCGACGCGGGAAGATTGTTTCGGGCTCGTCATGCTCGAGGCGATGTGCGCCTCTCTCCCCATCGTGGCGTCGTCGTATGCCGACGGGGCGTACGATCTGATCGACGGCAACGGCAGGATCGCAGATCCCTTCGACGCGGAGGCGTTTGCGGAAGCGATCGATCAGACTTTGGACGAAAACGGGCGGGACAACGCGCTCGGCAGGCGTTCTTACGAGAGGGCGCGCCTCTTCTCGTTTGCGCGCGTCGCTCCGCCCTTCGTGGCGGCGATCGACGAGGCGGTGAAGCAATGAAAGTACTTCTCATCGACAACGCGACGGACGGCCATCATATGGCATATGCGGCGTGCCTCGCTTCTTCCGCGGCGTATGAGGGCGTGCTCGCGCTCCCCGACGGAAAGGGGGACGTCCCTTGTCCGGACAAACAGATTTCCGGCTTCCGCCCGCTTTCCTATCTCTGCTGGGTGAGAGGGATCAGACGCCTCGTCAGGGAGACGAAACCCGATGTCGTGCATTTTCTGAACGCAAACGCGCTCGTCAATTACTGCGGGGTCGGGCTTGGCTGGCTCAGGCGATACCGCACGATTTTTACCTATCACCTGCATTTCGGGGGCAAACTCAAACATTTCGGGCACAGGCGGCTCGCGAAGATAGGCACGTCCGTCGTGCATACGGCGTCTCTCGCCCGCACGTTCGCCGCGTACGGCGGCAAAGTCGTCCACATCGAATATCCGAATTTTTTGCAGGAGGATGCGCCATTTTCTCGGGATCGCTCCGTCAGGACGCTGCTCGCGCTGGGGCAGACGCGCCGCGACAAGGGACTGGATATTTTGCTCGAAGCCCTGGACGGGGTCAAGGCGGACTTCCGTCTGGTGGTGGCGGGCGCGCCCGTCGATTTTGACGAGGCGTTCATCCGCGAAAAGACGGCGGGTTACGCCGACAAAGTGCGGCTCGATCTGCGGTTTCTGCCGCAGGAGGTCATGCGCGGGTATTTGAAAGAGGCGGATTACATCGTATTGCCCTATCGCCGCGTCTTCGACGGCGCGAGCGGACCGCTCACGGAGGGCGTCGGTTACGAAAAGCCGATCATCGGGCCCGATTGCGGCAGTCTGGGCGAGATCATCAGAGAACATCACATCGGCTATACCTTCCCCTGCGAAAGTGCGGAGGGCTTGCGGAAATGCATCGAGAAAGCGCTTTCGGAGCGCTTCGCCTATGACGAAACGGCGAAACGATACCGCGAATATCTCTCTCCCGAGCGCTTTAAGCGGGAATACGCCGAGCTATACGGAGGATTATGACTTTTTCGTTTATTATACCGGTTTACAATGCGGAACCCTATCTGCGCGATTGCCTGGACAGCCTGCTCTCTCAGGACCTGACCGATTGCGAAGTGATCGTCATCGACGACGGATCCAAAGACGCAAGCGGCGCGATCTGCGACGAATATGCGGACAAATGCCGCGTGTTTCACGTCAAAAACGGCGGCGTCTCCAAGGCGCGCAACTACGGGCTCGACCGCGCGCAGGGAAAGTATGTCGCCTTTTTGGACAGCGACGACATGGTCACGGACAATTTTGTCGCGACCTATCGGGAAGCGGTGCGCACAGAGGCGGACATCTATCACTTCAATTCCTACCGCACGCATCATGAGACCGAACTCATGGTGCACGGCGTCACGACGGATCTCGCGCAGGCGCGCAGGGCGCTTTTGACGTTCCGTCAGTGTCAGCCGTGGGACAAAATTTTCGTGCGGGAACTCATCGGGGACAAGCGATTCGACGAGAGCATGAAGCTCTACGAGGACTTTGCGTTCCTCTTGGATTATTATAGGGACGTGAAAAAAATTTATGTCTCCAACTCCGCGGTGTATCGCTATTTCGTGCGCAAGAGCAGCATCAGTTCGAAGGGCAAATTGCAGTATTTTGCGAGCTGCGACCGCATTTACGAAAAAATTTGCGCGTTTGCGAAGGAATACGGCATTTCCGATCTGTATTCCGCGCGCAAGAACCTGCTTTTCATCACTACGCTGATCGGAGCGAGGCTCTATCACGGAGGGCATTCCTCTCGGGAGATCAAGGGTGCGCTCAGGGCGCTTCCTTACTATCGCGCGCTCGTGAAGGAGCGCTATGCGGAATTGAGGGACAAAGTCCGCAGATTCTGCTTAAAGACGGGCTGGTTCTCTCTGGCTCACAGATTCTTTTACTATTGATTATGGTCAGTGTCATCATTCCCACATACAACCGCGCGGCGACGCTCGCGAGAGCGATGGAGAGCGTGCTGCGCCAAAGTTATGACGATCTCGAACTCATCGTCGTGGACGACGGTTCGACGGACGGGACGAAAGAACTCGTCTCGTCTTTTTCCGATGCGCGGGTGCGGTACGTTTATCAGGAAAACGCGGGCGCCTGCCGCGCGCGCAACCGCGGCGTCGAAGAGGCGCGCGGCGAACTGATCGCCTTTCAGGACAGCGACGACGAGTGGCTGGAGGATAAACTGGAAAAACAGGTCGCTTTTCTGGAAGAACAGGGCGCCGACATGGTTTACTGCGCGCTCGACAGCTTTTTCGAGACGGGCGAGCGCGAGGGCGTGCTCCCTGCGAAGTTCCCGCCCGTGAAGCAGTCCCGCGAAGAGACGGTCAGACAGATGCTCTTTTCGGGGACCGTCGTCACGCAGACCGTCCTGGTCAGGGCGGCATGCGTCAGAGAGGTCCTGTTCGACGCGGAGATGCCGCGTTACCAGGAGTGGGAGTGGTCGGTGCGCTTTGCGTATCGCCATGACTGTGCGTTTCTGCCCGAGGTGCTCGTGCGGCGGTACATTCAGAAGGACAGCATTTCCCGCGTCGGGCGCAATCTCCCGATCGCGATTACGCGCATTTTTTATAAAAATTTCGACGTCATCCGCTCGGACAGGGCGCTTTGGAAGCTCTGGACGAGAGAAGTGGCGAATTATCGCTTTCAGTACGGAATGAAGGCGGGCAGGGAGTGCCGTTACGCTTTTTTTGCCACGGGCAACCCGAAATTTCTGCTGAAATGGGCGCTCTGTCTCTTCGGCTTGGAAAAGAAGGTGGGCAGACATGCAGATTGATCGTTCGAAAAATTCCGTGCGGAACATTGTCAGCGGGCTGATCAGTCAGCTCGTGACGCTCATATTGCCCTTTGTCATCCGCACCATCATTCTGCAGACGCTCGGGGCGGCATATACGGGGCTCGGCGGGCTGTATTCCTCCATTTTGCAGGTGCTTTCTCTCACGGAACTCGGCTTTGCCACGGCGATGGTCTTTTCCATGTACAAACCCATCGCGGAGGACAACACCGAGCTCGTCTGCGCCCTTCTGAAGCTGTATCGCGACGTGTACCGCGTCATCGGCGCCGTCATCATGGTGCTGGGGCTCGCGGTCATGCCGTTTTTCAACTATATCATCACCGACGAAGTCCCGCCCGACATCGACGTCTACCTTCTCTATCTGATCTATCTGTTCAATACGGCGGTCAGCTACTTCCTGTTCGCGTATAAAAGTTCGATCCTGACGGCGCACGTCCGTTCGGACGTTTCCACCAACATCACCACGATCACCTGCTTTTTGCAGTACGGCGTGCAGATACTCATACTGTGCGTCTGGAAAAATTACTACGCCTATATCCTGGTGACGCCTGCCGCGACGATCCTTGCGAACTATCTGCGCTCCCGCGCGGTCGATAAGCTGTATCCGCAATACACCTGCCGCGGCAAGGTGGACAAAGCTTCCCTCTCCGTCATCAAGAAGAACATAGGCGGACTGTTCCTGCACCGCATCGGCAGCGTCGTCGTCAATGCGACGGACAACATCGTCATCGCCATCTTTTTCGAACGAAGCTTCTTCGAGGTCACGCGTTACGGCAATTACTATTACATCGTCACCGCGGTCTCGGGATTTCTCATCGCGATCTACAATGCGATCAGCGCGGGGGTGGGCAATGCCGTCACCACGAAGACGAAAGAGGAAAATTACCGAGACTTCATGAAATTCAGCTTTCTCAACCTGTTGCTCGTGGGGTGGTGCACGGTCTGCCTTTCGTCGTTGTACCAGCATTTCATGACCATTTGGGCGCCCGATTATCTTTATGAGCAGTATCTGACCGTCCTCCTGTTCTGCGCCTATTTCTATATTTACCGCGGCAGGGCGATGACGACGTCGTACAAGTCGGCGGCGGGGATTTATTGGGAAGATAAATTTTGTCCGCTCGTCTCCAGTGCGGTCAATCTGGTGCTCGACGTCGTGCTCGCGCAGATCGTAGGCATCAACGGCGTCATTCTCGCCACGGTGGTCAGCATGCTCTTTGTGGAGGCGCCTTGGGAGATCGCCATGCTCTTCAGACTGTATTTCAAGCGCAGCCCGAAAGAATTTCTGTTGCGCCAGACGCTCTACTTTGTCGTGACCGTGCTTTGCGGCGCGCTCACCTTTCTTCTTTGTTCCCTGCTGCCCATGCCTGCGGCGGGCGAAGAGCGGGCGCTGATGAGCTTCGTCTGGTTTTTTTGCAAGCTTGCGATCTGCGCGGTCTTTCCTGCCGTCTTTTATGTGCTCTGCTACCGCCGCCTGCCCGAAGGCAAGGCGGGATTCGGCTTTATCCTGCAATATCTGAAACGGAGGCTTTCGCATGGAAAACAATGAACTTCGCTATTACAAGGACGAAGCGGAATACTATCGCAATCAGATCGAGTTTTCGAAGAAATATTACGGCGCGCCGAAGAGGGGCGCCTTTTCCGCGTTGAAAGGCGTCTGGAACAGATTCTGCGCCGCGCGCGAGGGGCGAAGGGAGGCGCGGCGAGAGCGAGCGAGAAAGAGGGCGCTCTCCGTCCCCGTGGACGGGCTCAACCACGAAAAGCGGGAAGAGCAGATAATCGTCTCTTTGACGAGCTTTCCCGCGCGCATCGGGGGCGTCGCCGCCGTGGTCGGCAGTCTTCTTCGTCAGACGCTTAAGCCCGATCGGATATTGCTTTACCTGGCGGACAGCCAGTTCCCCGAGCGGAAACTTCCCAAAGAGCTCGCCTGCCTGCGCGATTCGGGGCTCCTGGACGTCCGATTCTGCGAAGACCTCAGACCGCACAAAAAATATTTTTACGCGATGCGGGAATATCCGTCCGCCGTGCTGGTGACGGTCGACGACGACGTCTTGTATCGCCCGACCCTGCTCGAAGAGCTGTATCGCTCGTATGAGCGGTTCCCCGAGTGCGTTTCCTGCACGCGCGCGCACAAGATGCGGTTCGACAGGGAAGGGAACTTGTTGCCTTATTGGGAATGGATCCACGAGTATCGCTATGCGATCGGCGTGCCTTCGCATCGTCTGCTCGCGACGGGCGTCGGCGGCGTGCTCTATCCGCCCCGCTGTTTTTCTGAGGAGGCGTTCGACGCACCGCTCATCAAAGAGCTTTGCCTTTCTGCGGACGATCTGTGGCTGAAGACGATGGAAGTGCGCCACGGCAGGAAGGTGGTGCTCTGCGCGGATTCCTCCCGCAAGATGGAGGAGCTGCCGTCTGCGCGGAAAAGTGCGCTCCTGCAAGACAATCTGCAGAGCGGCAATGACAGACAGTTTGCCGCGATTCTGGAACATTTCGGCATGCATCTCGCCGAATATATGGATGAGGCGCTCTGATGGAACGGTTAAGACAAAAACTCATTCTCACGCTTACGGGCGGCAAAAACGGAAGGGGAACGATCTTCTATTATGGATTCTGGACGGTCATTCTCTTTTCGAAGTCGCTCAATCTGACGGCGCAGGACAGAATGTTGCAGCTCCTCATGCTTTTGGCGCTCGGGCTGCTCGGGCTCAAATTTCTGTGCACGGATTGGGATCTGAGAAGCTGTATCTGGGGTTGGCTGCTCTGTTCGCTCGGCGTCCTGACCTATTTCGGCTCGGGCAGTTCGGAGCTGTTGGTGACGCTCGCCGCCATCGTGGGGGCGAAGGACGTCAAGCTGAAGCCTCTCATCGCCTATATTTTCGGATTGCGGCTCATCATCTTCGTCGCGACGATCGCGATGGCGCTCACGGGAATTGTGGAAAACGTCTCGGAATTTATTGAGGATTTCGACGGTAACCTGGTCAAGGGGCAGCGCTTCTATCTGGGATTCACCCATCCCAACTATGCGCAGGTGTCGCTCTTCGTGCTCATCGCCCTGTATGCGTGGCTGCGCTTCGAAAAGCTCAATATCCTGCACATCTGCGTCTTTCTGGGGCTCAATTTCTTGCTCTATCGCTATACGCTCAGCCGTACGGGCATGTCGCTGATCTGTCTGTTGTGTCTGAGCTTTGCGCTCCTGCGGAGGGAGGCGCTCTTCCCTGCGGGCAAGCTCTTCATCGTTATGCCCTCCCTGATTGCGGTGCTCTGCCTCGCCATAGGCGTGGCGTATCCCTATTGCGCGGAGCATCCCTTCATCCGCAGTCTCAACGACGCGCTCTCGGGGCGGATCGCGCTCATCGAGCGCTTTCTGCGCTATGACTATCCGACGTCTCTTTTCGGTTCGGAGAAGGTCACGAACAGCCCGTATGTGCTGGACAACGCCTACATCATGCTGCTTCAGCAGTACGGCATGGTCGTTTTTCTCCTCTTCGTTGCGGGGGCGACCGTCCTGCTTTCCCGGCTTTACCGCGCGAAGAACGCGCCCGCGCTCATCGTCTTGGGAAACTTTATCGTGCTCGGATTTTTCGAGCATTTCACGATCGACGTCTTTCTGAACGTCTCGCTGCTCTGTTTCGCTCCCATGCTTTTCGGCTCGCGCGTCGAGCCTGAATTCCGCGTTGCGTTCATGCGCCCCGTGCGCGCGGAGCGCAGGGCGGGTTCGTTCGCGGGGGGCTTCGCCTACTATCTGTTCTTTACGATCCTGCAGGTGGCGGTCCCGCTCGTGACGGTGGTCTACGTCTCCAAGATCCTGGGCGCGGACGGCATCGGCAAGGTGTCGTTTGCCCAGACATTCGTCTCCTATTTTACGATCATCGCCTCGCTCGGCATTCCCAACTATGGCACGAGGGAGATCTCGAAGGCGAAGGAGGGCGTCGAACTCAACCGCACGTTTACGCAGATCTTTGCGATCAACGCCGTTTCGACGACGGTCTGTCTCGCCGCCTATGTCCTCGTGATCTGCGCGACGGGATATTTCAGGGAAAATTTCGGGCTGTATCTCGTCTCGGGCGTCTCGATCGCGCTCAACTATTGCAACGTGGACTGGCTGTATCGGGGAACGGAGCGGTATCCGTATCTGACGGACTCTTCGCTCATGATGAAGATCGCCTGTCTCGTCGGTATGCTCATCGCCGTGCAGAAGGAAGGGGACGTCGTCCCGTACGCCCTTCTCAGCGCGCTCGCCCTGACGGGTGCGGGCGTGTTCAATCTCATCGAATCGAAGCGCTTTGTCCGATTCGATTGGAGCGCATTTGATTGGAAGAAGCATCTCAAGCCAGTGTTCGTCCTGCTCGCCGCGAACATCGCGATCGAGCTCTACACGCTGTTGGATACGACCATGCTCGGCATTCTCAAGACGGACGCCGAAGTTGGCTACTATACGAACGCGATGAAGCTCGTCAAGACGACGGTCACCGTAATGACGGCGCTCGGCGCCGTCCTGCTCCCGCGGCTGAGCGTCGCGTTCAAAGGGAGGGGAGAGGAGCTGCGCACCATGATCGAGCGGGCGCTGGGCGTCATCGTCCTCGTGTGCGTCCCCGCGACGGTCGGCATCTATCTGCTCGCGGACAGCATGGTCATTGCGCTGTTCGGCGTCGATTTCTTCCCTGCCGTTCCCATTCTCGAAGTGCTCGCCCCGCTCGTGCTCATCATGGGCGTCGGGAATCTGTTCGGCACGCAGGTGCTCCTCTCGGTCAACGCAGAAAAGAAGCTGTGCATTTCCGTCGCAATCGGCGCGGCGATCAATCTCTGCCTCAATTCCCTGCTCATTCCCGCTTTCGGAGGCAAGGGCGCGGCGCTCGCCTCCGTGGTGAGCGAACTCGCCGTGGCGGCGGTGCAGGTGGCGTTCGCGTTCCGCTATTGCCGCATATCCCTGCCCGCGGGCGAATACGGCAAGATCGCGCTCGCGACGCTCGTCATGTCTGCGGCGGTGGTGGCGCTGCGCATGGCGATCCTGTCCGCGGCTTTGGAACTTGTGATCTGCATCGCGCTCGGCGCGGCGATCTATTTCGCCGTATGCGCCCTGTTGCGCGTGCGCGACGTAAAGGAGGGCGGCGCGATGCTCAAAGGTCTGCTTTTGCGGCGCAGGGCGCATGATTGAACAATAAAAATCGGGAAATAAAAAAGACGGAAGGTCGCTTCCGTCTTTTTCGTTGCCCGATCGCGGGATGAAATTTTATTTTTCGCCCGTCTGACGCCTGCGGCTCTGAGAGACTCGCATTCTGCGGCGGGGCACATCGCGCCGCTTTTGCGTGGCGGACGCTAACAGAGCAGGGAGATGAGCGGCAGGGTCAGGATGCTCGCCATGGTGCCGAGCAGGACGAGGTTCGCCGCGTCCTTCTGTCCCGCGCCCAGGATCTCGCTGAAGTTGAGCACGACGCTCGCGACGGGGCAGCCGCAGAGAATGACGAAGGTCGTTATGAATTCGTGTTCGAGGGGGAGAAAATATACGAGCGCGAAGGCGACGAGCGGCATCAGCAGCTGTTTGATCGCGATGATGAGAAATTGCAGGGGCGAGAAGAGGGAGCGGATGCGTACGGTCGCGAGGCGCATGCCCATAATGACCATGCAAAGCGGCGTCGTCATTTTGCCGAACAGGGTGACCGCGTCCGAGAGCATGTCGGGCAGGACGGTTCCCGTGAAATAGAGGGGAAGGGCGAGCGTGAGGGCGAGCGTCGCCGGATTGAACACGATCTTTTTGACGCTGATGTACTTTGCGTCGCCCGAGATGATCGCGGAGGCGAGCGTCCAGCCGAGCGTGCTCATAGACACGAAGAAGACGTTCGAATAGACGACGGCCTCGGGATATTCGGGGAGCATCGCCTCGAGCAGAGGCACGCCCATGAACGTGCAGTTGCCGAACGCGCATGCGACGGCGGAGACGCGGTAGCGCACGTCGCCCTGCTTTTTGCGGAAACAGAGGTAGGCGAGTCCGAGCATGATGCCCTGCGCCGCGAAGGCGAGCAGCAGGAAGATGCCCATTTTCCCGAGCGCTTCCCAGGAAAAGGACGCCTTTTGAAAGGCGTATACGGTCAGACAGGGCTGGCAGGCGTACATCAGAAGTTTTGCGATGGCGGAGATGCTGTCCGCGTTTACCGCCTTTGTCTTGACGAGCAGGAAGCCCGGCACGGCGTAAAGGAGCATGATCGCGACGCAAAAAAAGGGAATGGAAATATCCATAACGATTCCTCTTAAAAGTAAGTCTGCAAGAGTATAGCACCGAGGAGATTTGCTTGTCAATTTATTTTTCGGAATATCGGCGTTTTGTTGACAAAGGAAAAACCCTGTGATAGAATAATGCTCATCTTGCCGCGGCGCTTTCGCATGCGGCAATCCGCAAGAGAAAAAGGAGAAAGGGAATGATTTTCGGAAAGCATATCAACCGCTATTATCTGAAGTATTCCTGGATTTTGCTCATCGGTCTCGCGGCGCTCGTGCTGGTGGACTATTTTCAGCTCGAAGTGCCCGAACTTTACCGCATGGTCATCAACGGCATGAACACGGGGTTTGTCGAGATCGACGGGGAACAGGTCGCCTTCGATCTGGATTTTCTGCTCGATCGCGTCTGTCTGCCGCTCATCGTCATCGTGCTCGTCATGGTGGTCGGAAGATTCCTCTGGCGCATCTGCTTCTTCGGTTCGGCGGTCAGGGTGGAAATGGACATCCGCAACCGCATGTTCGATCATTGCAAGGATCTTTCGCGGCAGTACTATCAGGTCAATAAAGTGGGAAACCTCATGTCCCTGTTTACGAACGATCTCGAAACGGTGCAGGACTGTTTCGGTTCGGGCATTCTGATGTTCTGCGACGCGGCGTTCCTCGGCACGCTCTCTTTCGTCAAAATGTGGAACATGAATGTGTGGCTGACCGTGCTTTCGCTCATACCGATGGGATTGCTCCTGGTGGTCGGCACCATCGTCGGCAGATATATGATGAAAAAGTGGGAGGCGCGCCAGGAAGCGTTTTCTGCTCTCTCCGATTTTTCGCAGGAGAGTTTTTCGGGGATCGCCGTCATCAAGGCGTTCGTCAAGGAGACGAAGGAATTGCTCGCTTTCCGCAAGCTGAACAAGAAAAACGAGGACGCAAACGTGGCGCATACCAAGGCCGCCACCGTGTTGAACGTCTGCGTGACTTTGTTCGTGGAGTCTGTTGTCTGCGTGATTTTGGGTTACGGCGGTTATCTCGTCTATCGCGACGTGTTCAACGCGGGTCAGCTTGTCGAGTTCATCGGATATTTCACGGCGATGGTCTGGCCGATTATGGCGATCTCTCAGCTCATCGAAATGGCTTCGCGCGGGAAGGCTTCATTGAACCGCATCGGCGAATTGCTCGACGCGAAACAGGACGTCGTCGACCGCGCGGATGTCGAAGACGTCGCCGAGATTGCGGGCGGCATTGAGTTTAAGCATCTGACATTCCGCTATCCGGGCGGCGAATTCGACGTGCTGAAAGACGTCTCCTTCAAGATCGAACCGGGCGAAAACGTCGGTCTCGTCGGCAAGACGGGCTCGGGCAAGACGACGATCGTCGATCTCATCCTCCGCACCTACAACGTGCCGGACGGGACGATCTTCATCGACGGACACGACGTCAATTCCGTTCCCATCCACCGTGTGCGCGAGGCGGCGGCGTATGTGCCGCAGGACAACTTCCTCTTCAGCGACACCATTGAAAACAACATCGCCTTCGCGTGCGACTGTGACAGCGCGGAGGCGGAGGCGGACGCGATCCGCGCGGCGCAGCTCGCGGACGTGCATGACAACATCATCGGCTTCAAGGACGGCTATCGCACGGTGCTCGGCGAGCGCGGCGTGACTGTTTCGGGCGGACAGAAACAGCGCATTTCCATCGCGCGCGCCCTGATGAAGCGGGCGAAGATCCTCATTTTGGACGATTCCGTCTCCGCAGTCGATACGAAGACGGAAAAGGTCATTCTGGAAAATCTCGCCAAGACGCGCGCGGGCATGACGACCATTCTCATCGCACACCGCATTTCCACCATCGAAAAGATGGACAAGATCATCTTCATCGACGAAGGGAAGGTCGTCGGCGTGGGCAGGCATGAAGAGCTGTACCGAGACTTTGCCTCCTATCGCAAGATGGTAGACCTGCAGAAACTCGAAGAAGAGGGGAGGGGCGAAGAAAATGCGTGAATATTATCCTCTGCTCGTCGTCGGCGGCATCGTCGGCGTCGTCTCCCTGATCTTCATTCTCGCGTATGCGACGATGAAAAACAAGAAGGAGGCGATCGGCTTCGACCGCAACATGAAAGACGGAGAGATCATCCGCCGCCTGCTCGTCTACGCGAAGCCGTACCGGAAAAACTTCGTCTTCGTCGGCTTCTGCATGCTCTTTTCCATCGCTTACGACATCCTTTCGCCGTGGATCGTCGGGCAGGTCGAGGGCATGATCAAGGCGCCCTTCGAACTGAAGTCGCTCTTTCTGTACGTCGGATTTTACGCTTCCCTTCTGATCGTCTCTCTCGTCAGCACCTATGTGCAGGCGATCGTCCTGCAAAAGACGGGACAAAAGATCCTCTCCGCGCTCAGGGAAGACCTGTTTACGCACATTGAGAGCCTTTCGCACGAACAGCTCAACCTGATCCCCGTCGGCAAACTCGTCACGAGGGTCACCAACGATACCAACGCGATCTCGATGATGTTCACCAACATTCTGGTCAACCTCATCAAGAACTGCTTCATCGTGATCGGCGTGCTCGTCGCGATGCTCTGTCTCAACTACGAGCTCACGCTGATGGTGCTCTGTTTCGTGCCCTTCATCGTGCTCTTTACGCTCATTTTCCGCAAATTTTCGAGGAAGGCGTACCGCAAGGTCAAGGACGGCACGACGGACATCAACACCTTTCTCTCGGAAAATCTGTCGGGCATGAAGATCACGCAGATCTTCAACCGCGAGCAGAAGAAGATGGCGGAATTTTCCAAGAAAAACAAATTCCTCGCCAAGGCGAAGCAAAATCAGATCTTCGTGTTCAGCATTTTCCGCCCGCTCGTGTACATGCTCTACATTTCCTCCGTGCTCTGTCTGCTGTATCTGGGCGGCAAGGGGTACATCGACAACGTCTCCTTCCTCGGGCAGACGCTGACGAGCGAGGTGATCGTCTCGTTCTATATGTACATCTCGAAGTTCTTTAATCCCATTCAGAGCCTCGCGGAGCAGTTCAACTGGCTGCAATCCGCGTTCGCTTCCGCCGAGAAGATCTTTACGATCTTCGATCTCGAGCCCGAGATCAGGGACGATCCCGACGCGGTCGAAGTCGAGAAGATCGAGGGCAACATCGAATTCAAAGACGTCTGGTTTGCCTACGTCCCCGGCGAGTGGGTGCTCAAAGGGGTGTCCTTCCGCGTGAAGGCGAACGACACCGTCGCCTTTGTCGGTGCGACGGGCTCGGGGAAATCCACCATTCTTTCTCTCATCTGCCGCAACTACGACATTCAGAAGGGACAGATCCTCATCGACGGCAGGGACATCCGCAAGATCAAGATCTCTTCTCTCCGCAGGCATTTCGGACAGATGCTGCAAGACGTGTTCCTGTTCTCCGGCACCATCCGAAGCAACATCGTCCTCTATGAGGACATTCCCGACGAGGAGATCATGCGTGTGTGCAAGTACGTCAACGCCGACTCCTTCATCAACAAGCTCGACTACGGGTTGGACGAAGCCGTGCGCGAGCGAGGCAACAACTTCTCCGCGGGACAGCGTCAGCTCCTCTCGTTCGCGCGGACGATCGTGCATCGTCCCGACGTCATGATTCTCGACGAGGCGACGGCGAACATTGACACCGAGACGGAGGTGCTTATTCAGGATTCCCTCGAAAAGATGATGAAGATCGGCACCATGCTCATCGTGGCGCACCGCCTCTCCACCATTCAGCACGCGGACAACATCATCGTATTATCGCACGGCGAGATCGTGGAACAGGGTACGCATCAGGAACTTCTGGCACAGCGCGGGCGGTATTATCGCCTCTATACGCTGCAATATCACAAAGAAACCATCAAGAGCGCTTAAGTGTGCGAAAGGG
>CALVME010000061.1 GCA_944342055.1 uncultured Clostridia bacterium
GGCGGCATTGCCCAGGGCATCGGCATGGCGCTCCTCGAAAACATCGTCTATAGCGACAAGGGCGTTGCGTTGAGCAACTCGCTCATGCAATACAAAATCCCCACGCGTCAAGACGTCGGCAAGATACGCGTGGAGTTTGAAAGCAGTTACGAACATCAAGGCCCGTTCGGTGCAAAGTCCATCGGCGAAGTGGTCATCAACACGCCGCTGCCCGCCATCGCGGACGCGCTCTCCAACGCGGTCGGCATTCGATTCACGGAACTGCCCGTCATGCCCGAACAGATTGCCCTCAAAGAGCAATTCTTCCAAAAAAACAAAAAAGATTGACAGAAAAAAGCTGATCGGAGAAACGGCGGGAAAATAAAAATTTCCCGCCGTTTTTCTTGCGCATTTTTGCAAAAAAGAGTATAATCATGCGCAAGGAGAAGAACTATGAAATTTGTTTCGGCAAAAAAAATAGCCTTTACGGCGGCGTTCGGCGCCCTGTGCTTTGTCGTCACTTATGCTGTCGCCATTCCCATCGGCATAGGATATCTCAACTTCGGAGACGTCGTCGTCCTTTTGGCGGGTTGGCTGCTCGGTCCCCTCTTCGGTGCGATCGCGGCGGGCATCGGGGCATCACTCTCCGACCTTCTGCTCGGTTATATCGTCTACTTCCCCGCAACGCTCATTACGAAAGCGCTCGTCGCCGTCATCGCGGGAGCGATCGCCAGAAAATGCCGCTTTTCGCTGCTCGGATACATCCTGAGCGCATTTGTCGCGGAACTATTCATGATGGCGGGATATTTCGCCTACGAGGCGCTGCTCTACAGCGCGGAGACGGCAGTTGCAAGCCTGCTCTCCGTCAACCTCTTGCAGGGATGCGTATGCGCCGCCGTCGGCGCGATCGCCGTCTTTGTGCTCGACAAGACGTCCGTCAAAAAACGGTTCTTTGCCGAGTTTTAAGCGCGCAAACGCAGGAAGACAATTTTTATGTATCGGTTGGAATGCGACAAGGATACTTACCTCAAATTGCAGGAATGTCTCTCCGAATTTATGCCGAGCGTCAAACTTACTCTTCTCGCGTGCGACGAGACGCTTTGCCGCCTCGGATTCGTCTCCTCCCCGCCCTGCGTATTGCTGTTGCATTGTTCCGAAAAAGGCATGCGGCGGCTCCTTGACGATTTGGATCAAACGGAAATCAATGCCTTTTCTTCCGACGACGGGCGTGTGCCGCTCGCGCAACATCCGGACTATCTGACCTTTTTGCGATACGGTTGGATGTACGGCGTCCTGTTAAAAGCGGAAAAAATTCCGGACGCGCCGGACTCTCCGCACCGCCGTTGAATTTTCGACAAAAAACAAAAGGCGCGCCGCTTTCAAAAAAGCGGCGCGCCTTTTGCAAACTTGTTCCCGCACGCAAACGCAAAAACAAACGCGCAATTATTCCGTCTTTGTCTTTTTTGCGAACCACCTTTTGCATGCCGTGAGACAGAGCGACCAGACGGCGGCGAAAGCAATACAGCAGATCATGACGAGTATCGGACGGAACAGAGAAAACCGATAGCTATCGATCGTAATACGGTTGGTAAGAGAGATCACCAGCATATGTATCGCATAGACGGTGAGCGAATAATGTTCTCCGATGTAGGAGAGCAACCGTTCCGGGCAGGCAGGGTGCCGCATTGCGAGCATGCTCATCGCCACCCAGGCGGCGCAGCTGCCGAAATACCACTCAAAACTCTGCACGGACGGATTTTCGAAATATAAAAACTGAAACGCCGTGCTCGCGATCAGCCCGATGCACGCAATGAGAATGAGCCATGCGTCCTTGCACCTTGCGAGCAGATCTTCGCGGCGCTTGAGCCAATGTCCCAACAAAAAAAAGCCCATGCCCTCGATCAGAAAGTTCCGATAATAGTAATTTTTGATTTCTTTTCCCCAAACGAGAGGATATATTTCGGCGCAAAAGAGCACCAGACAGAGCAAGATCGGCCAAAGAAACTGCATTTTTTTGAGAATGCCCAGCTTCTCCGCCCCCCAAACGAGAAGATAGACGTAAAGCAGGGCGTAAAGAAACCAAAACGGCCCGATGATGCTGAAAAATCCGCTCAGATCGTTCAAAAACAAAAAGCGAAGCCAAACTTCTGCGGAATCCAACCGCATGCTGTTCAGCGCCTCGCCGATTTGAAAATCGAACAGCCAAAAAAAGTACAACAGGTACAGCGCCGTCACCGCCAGGCACAAAAGCGCCATATGCCTGACGCGCCGCTTCGCCATGCGCACGCCTTCCTCTTTGGTCTTTCGATACGCAAAATATCCGGAAACCAGAAAGAAAAACGGCACCGCGCCGCGCGTGATCGGAATGGTGAGGCTCGCAAAGCTCCCCGGGAACGGCTTATGGATCAGAATGATGCACAGGCACGCCAGCCCGCGCAGGACGTCCAGAGAGCGATTTCGTTGTCGCAATGTTTGTTCCATAACTTCATTATACCTTGGCTTTCCCGAAATGTCAACCGCAAAATCAAAAGCCGCCCCTGCTTTGCGTCGGCCGCAAAAAAAATCGGCCGATCAATCGGTCGATTTTTTTGCAAAGTAAGCGAGTCCGAAGCCTCCGGGACCTATGTATGCGCCGATCGTCGCCCCGATCTCATCCGCAGTTATCTCTTTGTCAAAACCGTTGTGCGCGGCAAAATAGGCGCGGAAGCTCTTCAAATTCTCGTCTTCGCAAGCGAACAGTCCGAGGACGGGGCTTTCGGCATCGATCGGGTTTTCCTCGACGAGTTTCGCCACGTCGTGAATGGCGCGTTTGATGCCGATCGCCTTTTTCGCGACCTCGATCTTTCCCTGCTCGCGGAGCGTGATGATGGGCTTCAAATTGATCATGGAGCCGATCTGCCCCGCCACGCTGGAAAGCCGACCGCCCTTGACGAGGTATTCGAGCGTGTCGATCCCCGCAAACAGCCGCACGTCTTTTTTGCGCTCCTCTATTTTCTCCGCAATGTCTTTCGCCGAAAAACCCTGTGCTCTGAGCTTGCAGGCTTCCAGCACGAGCAGCTTTTCGCCCGAGCTTGCCGACCAGCTGTCGATGACGTAAATGTCCTCGCCTCCCGCCATGGAGCGTGCAAGCACTGCGCTCTGATAGGTGCCCGAAAGCGCCGAGCCGATCGTGATGCAGACGACGGCGCGCCCCGCCTTGATCTCTGCCTCAAACGCCTCGGCAAACACGTCGGGCGAAGGGAGAGACGTCTTGAGTATGCCCCCCTCTTTCATGTAATCCCAAAAGACGGACATCTCTCTGGTCTTATCGTCAAGAATCGTATCGTCGCCAAACAAAATGGGCATCGAAACCAGGCGGACGTCCCAGTCCGCCAGCTGCCGCAACGTAATGTCCGAAGCCGAATCGGTAATGATGGTGATCTTTTTCAAAAATAGTCTCCTCTGTGCTTTACAAACGCAAAATTTTATGTCATAATACAATAAGTACATTTGTAATGACTGTTTTATTATAACCAATCGCCGCACGCAGAGCAAAGAATTTTTTCCCGCGATTGACAGAAGGAGAACATTTGTAATGACCGCTCATTGCCAGCTCCACGGACTCATCCGCCACAACGAAGAACTCAATCAGGTGATCATGGAATCGCTGCAACAGGCGCTCTTGCTCCTGATCGAGCAAAAAGATTACGACGACATCACCATCACCGAACTTTGCAAAAAGGCGGGCGTCTCCCGCATGGCATTTTATCACAATTTTCAGACGAAGGACAACCTGCTCGAACAGGTCGTGCTGCGGCTCAACCAAACGCTGATCGCGGAGATCGGCAGCCCGTTTCGGCATACGACCGACCTTGCGTGGTATCAAAAGCTCTTTCGGACGGTACAGTCACAGGAAAAGGCGCTTCGCGTCATCTTCAACGCGGGTTTCAAATACAAATACCTCTCCATCATCAATTCCCTCGTTTTGCACGACGCCTCGCTTCCGTCGGACAAAAAATATCTGCGCATCATGTGGACGGGCGGGATCATGAACACGCTCATCTACTGGCTGGACAGCGGCATGCAGGAATCCGTTGAAGAAATTTCCGCGTTCTGCCATGACAATCTCACCGCAGATTCCGCGACGTAAGCGCGCACTTCCCTTCGGTCGGGGAAACGGATTTTCCCGAAATACGCCATCCCGCGCGAATGCCGCAAAAAAGAACTCTCTCAACGTCATAAAAAAATCCGACGGAGGCATGTCGCCCCGTCGGATTTTTTGCTTCGCGGTCGCCGAAAAAACGTCGCCTCCCGCTCAGTGCAAACATTTTTTCCTTACCACTCATGATCGCAATCGAAACATACGTTGATTCCGTTTTCATAATGGCAGTTTTTCGAATGACACCGCGGGCACTCTTTTGCCGGAGGAGGTGACGGAGGCATGCCTGGCAACCCCTGCGACTTGTTCGGCGACGTGAATTTGCCGGAAAATTTTGTCGCAACGCGATCAGAGAGCAGAAACGCTTTGACATCGTCGATCGGGATCGCAAAATTCATTCCTTCCGCCGAAGTGATCCCGGCGACAATCACGCCGATTGCCTCTCCTCTCGTGTTGAACATCGGTCCTCCGGAATTGCCCGCATTGACCGCGCAATCCGTCATGATATAGCTTTTTCCTCCGATGCGCCGCTCCTTGTCGCTGACGATGCCTCTCGTGATGCACGTTCCGAAACCGAGGGAATTTCCGATCACAAAGACATCCTCTCCGTTTTTCACGCCCTTCGACTCGCCCAGTTTTACCGCCGCCGCATCGGCGGGAACGTACGCAAGCTGCAACAGCGCCAGATCGATCCCGTTGCCTTCTCCTCCTTTATCGTCTCCCAATTTTCGAACAAAAGCGCGGATCTCCTTGCCGGAAAGGCATACCACGATCTGATCGCATACCTTCCCTTCATGCGTCACCACATGCGTATTCGTAATGACGCGTCCGCTTCGATCGAGCAAAAAACCTGACCCGGAAGCCTTCCCCTCGGGGAATCGGCAAGTTATTTCCACAACGCCGCCTATGTTGTCCGCATATACGCCGACCCCTTCGTCTTTGTAGCGAGCGACGACGGCTGAATCGCTTGCAAGAGAGGCGCTCGCCTCGCTTTCGGCGCTTCTTCCGCAATAAATGCAAACCCAGATGCCTCCAGTATCTTCCATTTCCCCGCCGCAATGCTTACATATTCTCATATTACTGTACCTCCTTTGCCAGACGATCGTAATGCACGATCGCATCCACCGTCTCACGCGCAAACAAGAAATGCTCAATGGCATTGTTGCGCATGCCGATCAACTTCTGATTGTCCGCAAGCAACTCGTGTTTTAAATCCGAGCGCTTTTTCTCCTGAATCTGAATGATCTCTTGTAACCTGTTCTTTCGGCGGCGCACCTCTTTGAAGCAATATACGCTATTGATGATCACCCCGACCGGAAACAAAACGCTTCCGAGCAAGATAGCAGGAAAAACGGATACATATTCGATATGCGTGAGCATGCCAATATTCAGAATGACCGCCGCGATCGAAGCGATCCAAACGATCACAACGGACCATTCATAGAACCTCTTGTTTGCAAAAGGGTAAGCCAACTCAGCAAGAATGTTCTCCAGCTCGGGATATTTATATCCGTAATGCATTCCATACCAAGTATAGATCTCAAGCCAAGTATTGTGCTTTATCAAATAGATGTTCACAGCCGCCAAAATATCCACCACGATAAAGAGCCAAAGAAATGTCGTCATCCAAAACATTGTTGAATCAGCGCGAAGAAGATTCATTTTGCGTCTTTTCTTCTTCAAAACAACCACTTCCTGATCGCATCTTTCGATATTGGTCTGACGTGCCGCATTGTCGTTTTGCCGTTTCTTCACTTCTTGACGAAACATTTTTTGCCTTTCCTTGACTTTATCTGCCTGCTTCGCGGCATACTCTATTGCTCCGGGGCGCTGTTCCCGAGACATAACCGCGAGATAATCGTTCCAGTGTTGGCACCTGGCGAGCAGCAGGTTACTGTTGAGAACGTCCGAACCGTTCTTCGCGCGGATCTCGATCAGGCAGATGTCCCACCAGGCACGGATATTACCTCTGTCCGCAGTCAGAAGCAAGCCGATGTAGTATTGCGCCTTCTCATACTCCTCATGCTCCATCAAGAGTTCGGCAAAAGCAAAGATCTGTTCCTGAATGTCCAGCAAATTCCCGATGTAGTATTTCAGGATCTGCTTGAAAACCTCATTGCTCTGATCGCAGTATTTTACCCGAGAGACAAACCACAACAGTTCCTTGACCGCCCCCGCCTGGTTATCCGTGTAGGAGAGCAGCTTTTCGAAGTACTGAACGAGGTCGCCCATATCGATCGATTCATCCATCAGACACAAGTGGCACATAGCGCTGAGCGCGCGCACGTTTCCTTCTTCCAGTTCCAAAACGTGCTTCGCATAAAGTTCCGCCTCTTCGGTGTCGTTCTCTTCGAGCATTCTGTCCATGAAACGCAAATTCAGATCGATATAGAGGTCCACCTCATCCGACGGGATGGTTTTCAACAGCAACTCGAAGCTGAAATGGAAACCTCTCTCTATCACATAGGAAAATTTTTTCCGGATGTTGTCCCAGCGCCTTTCGTAATCGTAGGGCAGAATGATCTGCAGAACGGCTTCACAGCAATCGTCGTCTTCGATGTTCATGGCATAAAACAGATCGAGAACTTTCATCGCAAATTCTGCGTCCGCGTATTCCAGCAACCTTGCCAACTGATCCGTCTCTGTAAATTCGGTAAGCTGCAGAAGCTCATTTTCCGACTTGCAGTCGCAGAGCAGCAAAATGCGGCGAAACATGGCGCCGGCGCTCTTCGGATTCTTCCGCTCGATCTCCGCGAGCAAATTTTCCGCCTCCGCGCTGTATCCCCCGAGCAGATAATCGTCGACCAGTTCCAGCTTTCTTTGCTCGGAAATGTCCAGATGTACCCCCTGCTCCATCGAGCCGATCACCCTCTTTTCGATCCTCTCGTTTCTGATCTCGGACACCTTTTGGGAGATCATTCCACCCTGCACTTCGACCGTCGTCAGTCGGACTCCCTTGGCAGACTCGGCGACAAGCTGTTCGACCTTCCCGAAAAGCACGGACGGAGAAGCCAATGCCGACATATCCAGCCCCTGCCTTCCGCTGATGAGTGTCATGGGCAGTTCATAGGGATCCACGTTTTTATAGGCAACGATCAGGCTTTCGCGGTCCTTTTCTCCGCGATTGATCATATTGATGTATCTGCTCCACTCGTTTTTCATCCAGGGAGAGTAGAAATAGTCTTTCCGCTCCGCATATACGATCATCACCTTCGAAGTTTTCAGCGCGTTGTAGATATAAGGTTCATACATCTCGCTGACTTTCTCCCGCAAAGAAACGCGGCTGAAAAACACTCTATAGCCCTTTTCCACAAGGCTGGTATAGAGCTCCTGCATGTACAAGCTATCGTTCGTGCGGTCGATCCCGTTGTCTTTGTCGCTGTCTTTATAGCACAAAAATACGTCGTATTCCGGCTCCTGCGATGCCTTTTTCAGCCATTCTATGCGAATATTCTCTATTTTTTCCCCAAGTTTGCGATAACTTTCGCCGATTCTCCCGGAAGAGAACGCAATTGCGTTCTTTACGTCTCCGTCGTTGAGAAAACTGCGTTCGGAAATGCTGTTCACGGTCGGTACCTTCTTGCCGTAATCGTCCACGAACAAGACGCCGTGCCTTGCCAGAGCACGCACCCAGTATGCCTCGTGATTTTTGTTCTCCTTGCCGATGATCTCGGTGCATATTTCCTCTGCCCGCTCGTATTCGTTGGCGCGAATGAGCTCATACGCGCGGTCAAGCCGCTCTCCCGTCTGCGGATTACGCATTTCCTCGAATACACTGCCGCAGAAATCGCACATATAAACGCCTTCCTCGTAAAAGAGTTGCCCGCCACAATTTTTACATACTTTCTGTTCCATTACCTGATCGCTCCCGTCTCCTGTTGTTATGAAAGATCCGCCGCGCAAAGCGGCTCTTTCAGCGTTTTTTCCCGATGAACGTCTTGACGTTTCTTTCTTCGATCAACGCCGTCAATGCGTTCGCCAATCTGTCTGCGTGTTCCAAGTCGTTTTCCTCGACCGCACGGCGCGCCTGCTTCAGCTTTTCCCCGATCTCCTCTTCGACGCCTTGCAAGAGAGGATCGCTGACCGGATCGCTGAAATTCAACTTTTCGCACACCTTTTCATACGCCCGCCTCGTATCCGCGTCGTGCGCAAGACTGCAAACGATCCTCGCCTCCGCACGGAACTGCTTGATCGCCCTTGTTTTTTCTAAAACCGTTTCCTCTACTTGCTCAGCTGCCAATTTTGCCACAAAGCAAGAGCCCGCCAAGAACCCGTATGCGACCAAAAGCACGACCTGTGTCCCCAGCGCCCACTGCCACGCGATCATCGACCCCAGGCAGATGAACAACGTCGCAGCAGCCAGTTCGAGCGCGACGTAGATCATGCTGTGTTTCATCAAGTGCAGGTGAAAAAAGTAGTCCTTGCACATTCCCTCATCGTCTCGCGTCGCAAGGCATAGCACCACCGAAAGCAGATAACCTACACTCAGCGCGGCAAACGAAATCCAAAACGCCGCGCCTCGTTGTTCCGCTTTGCAACACGAAAACACGATCGCCACATACGCCGCATACATCGCCGCAACGCACCCGCCTATCCAAAAATTAATCTGACTCTTTGTCCTATCCGAGCGTTTCAGCTTCTTCATTTTTTCGTCTCCTCCTGTTTTTTTCCGCAAGCCTCGCAATACTGCTCTGTGTTGCCCTCATGCCCGCATTCGCAAGTCCAGGGTTTCCGCGCGCCGCACTGTCCGCAAAAGAACAACCGATTCCCGTCATAACCGCATTTGGGGCATACCCAGGCGTTCTGCCCCGTATGTGCGCCGCCCCTCTCGCCCGAGATCCGCTCCAGCTGATCGCCCAGCTTTTCGGAGACGATCTCCGCGATCTTCATGCCGCCGATGAGCCCGATCATGTCGTGCGCGATCCCGCCGCCCGAGTCCGATCCCGACGAGAAATTGCCGATCCCTTCCGCATACGCCTTCTGCACTTCCGCGTCGATCTCGTCTTTGCGGTCGTATCCCTTCGCGCGCATGACTGCCGCTTCCGCGCGCCCGCGCGCCTCCGTTTCATATGCCTCTGCCTCCGCCTGTTTCTTTTTGATTTCGGCATCGAAATTCGCGACCTCGTATTCTGTCTGTTTTCGCGCCAACGTCGCCTCCCGCTCTGCCGCCGTAATGTCCGCTTCCACTCTTTTTTCCGCGACCCCGATGTACTGTTTTGCGCGCAGAGCCTTGATCTTTTGGAAATTCTCGTTGTCCTGCGGGAAATCGATGTGACTGACGACAAACTGCGGTACGACGAAACCGAATTCGGAAAGGGCGGCGTTCAGCTTTTCCTTGCATATGTCGGAGAGAGAGCCGAGCTGTGCGTCCATGTTCAGAACGTCCAATTTCTGCTGTACGATGACCTGTGCGAGGTTTTCTTTCACGACCTTCAGCAAGAGGGCTTTGAACTGCCCCGCAAGCCGTCTCCTCGCCCCGCTTCCTTCCGTGATGTTGCGACCTTCCAGGGACGACTCTGTGCCGACCAACGTCGTGAGCACCTTTCTCGGCTCGCTGATCTGCAAACTGAGCTCTCCGCGCGCCCCCAGGTCCAGAGGGATCTCAGAAACGGGATCCACGAAATTGACGCGCGAATCGGTCCCCCACTTGATTCCCATCTGCACTGTCTTATTGACAAAGTAAATTTCCGAATGGAAAGGACTCTGCTCATCCTTGCCGCCCCGATAGACGCTCCGCAACAGCGGCACCGTCTGCGTCTGCAAGACATGGGCTCCCGGCCCGAACGAATCGAGCGCTTCGCCGCTCAGAAAGAGCACCGCCTCCTGCGATTCGTGCACGATGAGCCGAGACCCCGCGTTGAAATCTTCTATGGGATGTTTCCAGATAAACGTCTCGTTGTCGCCTTCGTAGCGGATGACGCTGATCCCTGTTTCCGCCGCAAGCTCCGCCCGCAGGAGCAACTGTTTGACGTCAAACTCGGCGCTGCAGATCGGGCAAACCGCCCTCTGTTTTGTCTTATCCGCCTCCACGGAGCAGCCGCACTGCGGACATTTGACTTTGACGAGACTGTAACGCGCCGTCGCCTCCAAAGGTGTGAGCGGTTCCCCGCAGACGGGGCAGCGTTTGTCCTTCATTTTTGCCTGATCGCACACGACCACGCTGCCGCATTTTCCGCATTTTTTGGAAGCGAAGCGCGACGCGCGGATGTCGATCTGCCCGCCGCAATTACCGCATTTCAATTTTTTCTTTGCAAAGACAGACGTTGAAGCCTGATTGAGACTGCCGCATTTGGGGCATTCGATCGCAAATTTTCCCATATTGTCCTCCTGTCGATGTTTAGGCATGCCATCGGAGCGTCCGCTCCCCCGCATACAAGCGTGCGGCGCCGATCATCCCTTGTCTGATACCATTATATCCCCTTCGCGACAACCTCTCCAGCTCGTTTGATCGGCTTTTATGCAAGATTTCGCATCGCAAGACAACTTTTTTGTAAAGTGCAAAAAAATCCCGCAAAATATGCGGGATTTTTCTTTCCGTTGTCCTGCGCGGTAAAGAGCGAGACAAAAAGAGGCGTGTTCGCCGAAAGCAGGCGAAACAGAGGCGCGCGAAAAAGCGGTATCTCATCGCGGATAAGCGGAAACAACTGCGCAAAAACCGCACAAAAAAGGGGACGGCGGCGCCGTCCCCTTTTCCCTCATCTAAGCAAACACGAGGATGTCAAATATTTCTTTTTTTGCGATCTCGCAATAGAACAACAAGTTTTCCACGTCAATCGGGGTCAAGCCTCTTTCCCAATTGGTGATAACATTTTCGGACACATTGAAAACCAGCCCCAGTTCGCGGCGGCTGATCATCCTGTCCATATCAAACAGGCATTCCGCGCAATTTCCGCTGCAATTTCCTCTCGCATAATTCAGCTCATGACACACATATCTCCGCAACTCCAGATCGTCGTTCCGAAGCATCTGGAGTTTTGCGCCCGTTCTGTACCAATCTACCACCCTTCTGCCCACTGTTTTTTCCTCCGTTTCAAACCATAAGCGATTTACACCCGCGCCATCTCATTCGCGTATGCTTATAGTGTATTATGCGGAGACAAAAATGTCAAGCGCTTCTCCTTTTCAATCGCGTATCCGTAAGAAAATTTTTTGAAAAACGACCGCTTCGCCCGATTACAGGCGAAGCGGTTTGCTCTGTGCGTTCCGATGCAATTTTAAAACCATTTAATGATTTTCTCGGATTTTCTCTGCCTTTTGCGTATATTTTTTTGCCAGCGTCAGATCGCCTCTTGCCTCATATTCTCCGGCAAGATCCTGATACGCCTCAACTAAATCTTCCAATGCTTTCGGCGCGTCGCTTGCCGCCAGCTCCTCATCGATCGCAAGCGCCTTTAAATAGTACCCCTCCGCGCCAACAAGATCGTTTTTCACTTTGCAGATTTCGCCGAGATTATGATAGCTGACAGAAAGATCTCTCCTCGCCTGCAGTGTGCCGCTTGCCGCCAGCTCTTTCAAAATCGCGAGCGCTTTCAGATAGTACTCCTCCGCGCCCGCAAGATCGTTCCTTTCCTTACAAATGACGCCGAGATTATTATAGCTGACGGCAAGATCTCTCTTCTCCTGCTGCGCGCCGCTTGCCGCCAGCTCCTCATTGATCGCAAGCGCCTTTAAATAGTATGCCTTCGCGCCGGTTAGGTCGTTTCGTGCCATATAGATGTCGCCAAGTTTAATATAGCTGATCGAAAGACTTCTCTGCACTTCAGGAGCACCGCTTACTGCCAGCTTCTCATCGATTGTGAGCGCCTTTAAATAGTACCCTTCCGCGCCCGCAAGGTCGTTTCGCGCCTTGCAGATGTCACCGAGCTTCCCATAGCTGATCGCAAGGTCTCTCTGCGCTTCAGGAGTACCGCTTGCCGCCAGTTCTTCCCCGATCGCAAGCGCCTTTAAATAGTACTCCTCTGCGCCGGCAAAATTGTTTCGCGCCTTGCAGATGCCACCGAGCTTTTCATAACTGACTGCAAGGTCTCTCTGCGCTTCAGGAGTACCGCTTGCCGCAAGCTCTTCACTGATTGAATGCGCCATTAAATAATACTCTTCTGCGCTCGCAAGGTCGTCTCGAGCCATACAGATGTCGCCGAGCCTTTCATAGCTGACAGATAGATCTCTCTGCGCCTGCAGTTCGCCGCTTGCCGCCAGTTTCACATCGATCGCGAGCGACTTCAGATAGTACGCCTCCGCGCCCGCAAGATCGTTTCGAGCCATATAAATGTCGCCGAGCTTAATATAGCTGACGGATAGATCTCCCTTCGCCTGCGGCGCGCCGCTTGC
>CALVME010000062.1 GCA_944342055.1 uncultured Clostridia bacterium
GGCGAGAAGCAAAGTGACGAGAGAAAGAGAGAGCGGCGCCCCCGACGGTCTTCGGGGGCGGGGCAGAACTGCCGTCGGGCAAAAAGCCCTGACCGCGCACTTTGCGACGCAAACAATGCGGAACGGCAACCGCGTTTTATACACAGGGCGGGGCGCACCGTCGCGCAATGCCTTCGGGACGAAAAAAACGGCGGGCTTCCGCCCGCCGCTTCGTGTCTTCTTATTCAGCCTTTGCGTAAACGCTGACCTGCTTTTTATCCTTGCCCTTTCTCTCGAATCTGACGACGCCGTCGGTCAATGCGAACAGCGTATCGTCGCCGCCCTTGCCGACATTGTTGCCCGGATGGATCTTCGTTCCTCTCTGTCTTACGAGAATGTTGCCCGCAAGCACGAACTGACCGTCGGAACGCTTCGCGCCAAGTCTTTTGGCCTCGCTGTCACGACCGTTGTGAGAAGAACCCGTTCCTTTCTTATGAGCAAACAAACGAATCAATAACATAGTTCTTTACTCCTTTTTCTCAATTTCTTACAGCTCGATCTTCTCGATCTTGACTGCGGTGAACGGCTGTCTGTGACCTTGCTTCTTCCGTTCGTTCTTCTTCGCCTTGTACTTGAACACGATGATCTTCTTCGCCTTGTCCTGCGCGGCAACCGTTGCGGTCACCTTTGCGACGGACGCGCCTACCTTGACACCGTCTTCGCCGGAAACCAGCACTGCGGGGAACTCCACCGTAGCGCCGACTTCAGCCTTCAGCTTCTCCACCTTTACGGTGTCGCCTTCGCTGACCTTGTACTGCTTGTTTCCGTTCTCGATGATTGCGTACATAAAGATTCTTACCTCCTCTCTCCAGTCTCGCCGATTGCTTAGGCGGTGTTTCCACGCTTGCGACGGCGAACGAACGCCGTATTTGCCCGTCTCGAGCGGCTCAGTATGTAATTTATCATATTTTCGGGAGCAAGTCAAGCAATTTGCATAGTTTTTTTCCTTTTTCTCATGCTAAGGAAAAAGGAGAACGAATATGTCAGAAACCACGCAAAAATCCAACGAAGAAATGCTCGCGGAAGTCTACCGCAACTGCCAGAACGCCCTCACCTCCATTTCGGACATTCTGCCCGAGACCGAAGAGGGGAAAGTCAAGGATGAAATCTGCCGCCAGCACGAAGAGTACGAGCGCATCTCCTCCCGCGCGGCGCAGCTCGCAAAAGACAACGGGATCGAGCTCAAAGAGCCCAACCCCGTCAAAAAAGCCATGATGTGGGGAGCGATCAAGATGAATACCTTTGCCGACAACACCGAGAGCCACATCGCAGAGCTCATGCTCACCGGCACCGTCACGGGCATCAAATGCCTGCGCACTTCCTATTCGGAAGCCAGAGACAACCTCTCTCCCGAAGTGGACGCGCTCGTCAAAGAGCTCATCGCCGCGGAAGAAGTCTTTGAACAGAACTTCAAACATCTTCTATAATTTCAACACGCCGAAGAGTACGATCCCCACGACGGCGGAAAGCAGCAAAATCCAGAGCGGATGGAGCGTCTTGCCCCGCACGCGGACAAAAGAAATGCCGAAAAACGCGCCGATCAGCAACAAATTCATCCAGTTGAACGACGAACTGAGCGAGCCGAAGTAGGTCAGGTCCAACTCAGGAAAGACGAGTCCGAGCGCGATGGATACGCAGCTCGCCGCAATGAGCCCGCAGACGACGGGGCGCACCCCGTAGAAAAATCCCTGCACGGGCTTTTTTTCCATGAATTTTTCGAGCAGCGCCGCAAGCACCAGGATGACGATGAAGCTCGGCAGGCAGACGCCGACCGTCGCGACGATGCCGCCCCAGACGCCGCCCATCGCGTTGCCCACGAACGTCGCCGTGTTGACGGCAAACGGGCCGGGCGTGCATTCCGCGACGCCGATGTAGTCGAGGAGCTGTTCCTGCGTAATCCAGCCGAGTTTGTCCACGATCTCGCGCTCGACCATGGGGAGCATGGCGTAACCGCCGCCGATCGTAAACAGCCCTATCTTGAAAAAGGTGAAAAAGAGCGTCAGAAGTTCCATCATTTCCCCTCCTTCTTCAAAATCTTGACGAGAATGCCGATCGCGCCGCCGATGAGGATGACCCAGATCACATTGAAATCGGTGAAGAGTGCGACGAGGAAGGCAACGACGCTCAGCGCGATCGTGAGGGCGTTCTTCTCCATGGGCTTGATGATCTTGGCGATCGCGTTGACGAGCAGGACGACCACCGCGCAGTGGATGCCGCGGAACGCCGCGTTCACCCAGACGTTGTCGCGGAACAGCCCGTAGACGGAATAGATCGCCGTGATGATGACGAGCGAGGGAATGACGACCGCGATCGTCGCGAGGACGGAGCCGAGCACCTTGCCCACCTTGAACCCGACGTAAGTCGCCGTATTGATCATGATCGGGCCGGGCGTGGACTCTGCCACGACGATGATGTTCGAGAGTTCCTCCGCCGTCAGCCACTTCTTTTCATCGACGAGATCGCGCTCCAAAATGGAGATCATCGCGTAACCGCCGCCGATCGTAAACAGCCCGATCTTCAGAAAGGTGAGACAGAGCGTCAAGAGTGTTTTTCCTTTCATATGCTACCTCCGCATACGGGTATTATAGTACGCAGTCCGCGCAATTGCAAGTATTTTTTTCCGAAAAACACCCCTGTTTTCGGGCACAACGAAGGGGGCGCGCCGTCTGAGACGGCGCGCCCCCTTTATGCGATCTCTTTCTGTCCCTTTTTGCCGATGCGCCCGTTGCGATCGCCCCGCCGCGCTTTCGTCAATAGGCGATCTGCGCCTTGTCGGGCAGATGCAGTACGCCCGAATTGTCTCCGCGCACGGTGTACTGCGCCTCGTGATACGTCTTGTGCGGCACAAAGTACAGCCGCTTGCCCTTCCAGACCCCCGAAAGATATTCCGTGAACATGCGCTTGGAGAGAATTTCCTTCATGACGAGCTCGTTCAGCTCGACCACCGCCGCATTGTATCCGTCCGCAAAACAATCCACAATGTCCCGCTTGATGCGGATGATCGTGATCTCAAAGCGGATGATCTGTCCGCTCCCCCCGCAGTACGGGCAGGCGCGCACGCACTGGCTCATCGACTCGTTGCTCGTCCGCCGCCGCGTAAATTCGACAAGCCCGAATTCGCTCATCGGCAGAACGTGCACCTTCATGCGATCCTGCGCGAGGTAAAACGCAAGCTCTTCGGTCACCTGCGCCCGATGCTCGGGCTTCTCCATGTTGATGAAATCCACCACGACGATCCCGCCGATGTTTCTGAGGCGCACCTGCGCCGCGATCTCGCGCGCGGCGAGCAGGTTCGTCGTCAATGCGGTCTGCTCAAGGTCGTCGTCCCCGACGTATTTCGCCGTGTTGACGTCGATGACCGTGAGCGCCTCCGTCTTTTCGATGACGAGCCCCGCCCCGTTGGGCAGGTCGACGTAAGGCGTCAAAATCTGATCGAGCTGCTGGGCGACGCCCTCCGCATACAGCATGTCGCGCTCGCCCTCGTACAGGCGGAGTTTCTGCGCCATCTTCGCGTCCTGATATCCCAGCACTTCCGCGATCTCGCCGTAGATCTTCGGCTCGCTCGCCACGATCGCGTCGATCTCGTCCGCGATAAGGTTGCGCAGCACCTTCGCGGGCATGGTGCTCTCCACAAAGATCGCTTCGCCCACCGCCGCCGTCTTGGCGCGCTCGAGCACCGTCCGATGCCTGCGGCGCAGGCGCTCGATCTCGTCTTTGAGCTGTTTGCCGGACACATAGGGCGCGCTCGTACGGACGATGAATCCGCCCTCCCCGCCGCTCAGTTCGCGCACTTTCCCCGCGAGCATTTCCCGAAGTTCCTCGTCCACGATCTTGTGCGACACGCCGATGAAATCGGAATCGGGCATATAAATGAGGTCCTTCCCCACAAACGAAAGGCGGGTGGTGACCTTCGCGCCCTTGTTGCCGCGCGGAGATTTCACGATCTGCACCAGCACCTCGTCCCCCTCCTTGACGGAAAGCTGACGGGAGGCGGAAGCGGGGGCGCCTTCGCTCTCCCAGGAATTCATGTCCGACGCCGAAAGGTAGCCGTTGCGCGCGAGCCCGCAGTACACGAACGCCGCGTCCATGCCCCCGAGCACGTTGACCACACGCCCCTTGTAGATGTTGCCCACGATCTCCGCGGTGTCTTCGCTCTCCATCTCGAACTCGACGAGTTTTCCGTTTTCGGTCGTCGCGGCAAAGCGCGTCTTTCCGAACCGATCGAAATAGATGTTCTTCTTCATAGGATCATTCCCTAAAAAATTTTTTCTCTCTCAAACGCCGTACGCCTCCAAACCGAACGCCGCCGTCTTCTCCACGAACGCCACGCTCCCGCCGAAGCGCGCCGCAAGGTATTCTCCGAGCACGTCGGGGCGCAGCGTCGTCTCCCCCGCACTCAGCTTCATCCAAACGCCGTCTTCGCGCACCTCCAGCCCGAGCACGGAGGGACGCACGTCCTTCGTCCTGCCGCGCTTGTCCGTGAGCACGAGTTCCCGCATGGAAAGGATTGCCGCCGCGTCGAAGGGCGCGAGCCCCTCCACGCGGTATTCGCACGCCGTGACGTCCCCCGCCACGTTGACTTTTTTGTCCGTCCTCGTCCAGGCGAGACAGCGCACGCCGAGCGGCGCGTGCGCGTTGAACGCCGCCTGAAAGTCGCCCTCGAATTCCGCGTCGATCAGGCAGTACTCCGCATTCGAAACCACGCCGACGCCGACGGGCGCGGAGAGATAGATGCGGGGATGGCGGTTGACCGCCTCGCTCTTTTTGACCGCGATGTGCGCGCGGCGCAGCGTGCGGTCGATGTGTCTGAGCAGATCGAGGTGGGAGATGAACTCCGCCCCGTCGCGTTTGGAATATCGGAACAGTATCACAAATTCACCTTCGGGCATATCTTCTGCAGTCCGCACCTCTTGCAGCCGTCCAGACAGCCGCCCGTGCTCTCCGCCCGATATGCTTTTTGCTTTTCTCTGAGAAAAAATGCTTTATTGACGCCAATATCTACAAAATCCCACGGCAAGACCTCGTCTTCCGCGAACGCGCGGGTGTAGGAGGAAGGCTGAACGCCCGCCGCGGCGAACGCCGCGCGCCAACTCTCCGCGTCCAGCTGCTCCATCCAGCTGTCAAACTTGCAGCCCCTGCGGTACGCTTCCAGAATGACGTCACCCATGCGTTCGTCCCCGCGCGCGAGGCACGCCTCGAGCTGAGAGGTGAAATAGTCGTTCCAGCTCAGCGTCACGCCGCGCAGGCGCAGGGCGCGCCGAAGCACTTCGATCTTGTGTCTGACCTCCTCTTCGCTCGCCTGCCGCTCCCACTGGAAGGGGGTAAACGGCTTGGGAATGAAGGTGGAAGCCGAAATGCTGATGCGCAGGGACTTTGCGCGCTTTTTCGCATAATACAGATCGGAGATCCTCTGTGCGATGTCCGCAATCCCCAGAAGGTCTTCGTCCGTCTCCGTCGGCAAGCCGAACATGAAATATAGCTTCACGGAAAAATAGCCGAGGTCGAAGGCGGAATTTGCCGCCTTGAGAATCTCTTCGAGTGTGATGTCCTTGTTGATGACGTCTCTGAGCCGCTGCGTGCCCGCCTCTGGCGCAAACGTGAGGGAGGACTTTCTGGAATCCTGCGCAAACTCCGAATCGAAGCTGTCCACGCGCAGAGAAGGAAGCGCGACGGACACGTCTTTTGGCAGGCGCTCTTTCAGAGAGCGGAGCAATTCCCGCAAATGCGGGTAATCTCCCGTCGAGAGGGAATTGAGGCTGAGCTCGTCGTAGCCAGTCGTCTCGATGAGGGACTGCGCCTGCTTTGTCAGCGTCTCCACGCTGCGCGTGCGGACGGGACGGTACAGAAAACCTGCCTGACAGAAACGGCAGCCGCGGTAACACCCGCGCATGACCTCGATGACCGCGCGGTCGTGCACCGCCTCGCAATTGGGCACGATGAACGACTCGGGATAGATCGCCTTGTCGAGATCGGCGACATACGCGCGCTCCACGCGGGAACGCGGGTAGGCGGGAACATAGACCCCCTTCACCTCCGCCGCGCGCCGCAGAAATTCCTCCCTGTCCTTGCAGGCAAGGTACAGCCTGCCCACTTCCGCGTCTGCTTCCTCGCCGTCTCCGATGAAAAACAGGTCGAAAAACGCCGCAAGCGGAGCGGGATTGATGCAACAGGGACCGCCGCAGGCGATGATCGGATAGGCGTCGCCGCGCTCCCTGCGCAACAGCGGAATGCCCGCGAGATCGAGCATGTACAAAACGTTCGTATAAGACAGCTCAAACCCCAGCGAAAAGCCCACCATGTCGAATTCCCGCAGCGGCTTTCTGCCGTACAGGGAACAGAGCGGAAGCCCGTGGCTGCGAAGCGCCCCACCGAAATCCGGCCACGGCGCAAAGCACCAGTCCACCGCAAACCCCGCCCGCTCCATGGACGCGGCGACGATCTTGGTGCCGAGATTGCTCATGCCGACCTCGTAGACCTCCGGAAAGCACATGCAGAAGGAGAACGCCCCCTCCCGAAAAACGGGCGCGTTCACTTCGCCGCCGACATAGCGGCTCGGCTTTTCCGATCGCAGCAGACATTCTCTCAAAGTAGTTTGTATTTCCTTCATGATTGTTTGTTATTATACCATACGTTCCCCGCCTTGACAAGCCGTTTCCGCCGAGAAACCCCCGTTTTTTTGCAGATTTCCCCGAAGGAGGCGTACCCGCTCTCCTCTTTGAACATCGTCCAGAGCCGATTCTGATCGACGAGCGCGACGAGCCGCTCCCTCTCGTCGTACACGCGGAGAATGAGATAGTGCTTTTCGTCGAGGTAGCGGAAGGCGCGGCGGAGCGGCGCGTCCTGCCCGATCGCGACCTGGCGGATCTCCAGCCCGCGGCGAAGCCCGCCCGCCACCGAAAAGTTGATCTTGCGGTATTCGCCGCCCCCGCCGAAACACCCCGCGAGGATGAATCCCGCAAAGAAGAGGAGGGAGACGTTGCCCGTCGGAAAAAACAGCGCGGCGCACCCGAGCGCGACGAGGACGGAACAGACAAGGCAGACCTTGCGGCTGCCCGTCAGACAAAAAAGCACCCTGCCACCGTCGAGCGGATAGGCAGGGAGCAGGTTGGAGACGCCGACGAACGCCGACGCATAGACCGCCGTGTCCGTATAGGCGTAAGTGTCGGGGAAAAACCACCACAGGGAGACGAAGAAAAGCACAGTGAGGGCGTTGGTAAACGGCCCCGCCAGGCAAAGGAGGATCTCTTCTCTCTTCCGCAGCGTCTGCGGTTCCCCCGACACCACCGCCCCGTAAGGCATCAGGCAGATGCGGTCGAGCCGATAGCCGACCGAAGCGGCATACAGGCTGTGTCCGCATTCATGCAGCAGCGCGACCGCCGTCACGCTCAGAAAGGAAAACAGTCTGCCGCACACCGCCGCATACGCGCCGTACAGCACGAAGAGCGGGTGGACTTTGAGTTTGAGTTTCATCAGCTCCAGCGAAGGGCGTTCTCTTCGTCGAGCGTAAAGCAGTTCAAAAGCGTACCGTCCGCGTACAGCATGACGCGCACGGTGCCGTCCGCATAGCCCATCGGGATGTTGGCGAGCGCCTCCTCTCCCTCGGCGAGATACACGTCGCGCAGCCCCGTGATCACGCTCTTAAACGAATCGCTGTGCCGAATTTCCACGGTTGAACCGTCCGCAGAGGCGGCCACGCGCTCGATCGTGCCGTCGCAGACGGGATAGACGGAGGCTTTGCCCGTAAAGCTCATGACGCCGGCGGAGGAGACCGCGATCTCCACGTCGTCGGCAAGTTCGCTCACCACGCCGGAGAGCGTAAAATCGGAATAAACGCGCGTATCCGCCTCGTTTTCGGTGGAAAACAGGCCGCTTGCGTAGCGATTCATCGCAGAATTTTCGTAAAAAATGTTGGTAAGAAAGATAAAAGTACACAAAAGGCAGGCAGCGGCAAATTCTGCGATCAAAGTGATCTCCATTCTGCCCCGCCGCTTTTTCTCTGCGGGAATCGGCTCTTCCGCCTCCGTCGGCCGTTCCGCCTGCTCCTGCATTTCGTTCACTGCGTCGATGGCGCGCTCCTTGAGCGTCTCTTCGCGTCTGAATTTGCGCTTGCGCCCCTTTCGGACGACGTTCACGGTGGAGACGGGGATCTCCAGCATCTCCGCATAATCAATGGTTTCCATGACAATCACCTCACCTCTCGGAATCTCTGAGCGTTCCCGCTCACGCTATCCTATTGTATGTGCCTGTCTAAAAAATCATGCCTGAAATTTTTCGTCTTTCCGCCCAACCGCTTTTGTCGCGCGCGGCTGCCCTTTCCTCCTGTCGCCTTTCCTCAAAACATACATTTGAGCGCAAAAATGTAAAAACAAGCGTTTCATTTGCAAAAAACAAAAAAGACAGGCAAATGCGCCTGCCAAATTTAAATTGTGTTTTTTGCTCATTCGCGCAAAGCGGGAAGTTTGTCCGCCAGCACGTCGGACAGCTTTGCGAGCTGCTCGGGCGATAGAGATTCTCCGCGCGCCATACTTTCGACGCCGATCGAAGAAAGTGCGGCGGTCGCCTCCTCCCGCGAGAGGCAAAAGCTTGTCATGAGATTGTTGCACAGCGTCTTGCGCCTGCTCCCGAACGCGCACTTGACCGTCTCCCGATACGCCTTTCTGCTCCTGACGGGGATGCGCCCCTCCTCCATGTCGATGCGCACGACCGCCGAATCGACGTTCGGCACGGGGTAAAACATGGTGCGAGGGATGTGCTCCGCGATGAACGCTCTGCCGCGCAGGGCGATGCCCGCCGTCACCGCACCGTAATCCGCCGTGTTCTCTTTGGCGCAGAACCGCCGCGCGACCTCCTCCTGAATGGTCACCACGATGCGCTCCACCCGCTTGCTCTCCTCGACGAAGCGCATGACGAGCGGCGTCGTGATGTAATAGGGAATGTTTGCGATCACCGTATAGGGCGGCATGTTCCGCTCAAATTCCGCGAGGTCCACCTGCATAAAGTCGCGGAACACGACTTCCGCGTTGGGTACGTCCGAAAGCGTCTCCGCGAGAACGGGCTTGAGCGAAGCGTCGATCTCGAAGGCGATCACCTTCTTTGCGCGCCGCGCGATCGCCCGCGTCAGCGTCCCCGCGCCAGGTCCGATCTCCACCACCGTCGTGTTCTCGTCGATGCCCGCCGCCTCGACGATGCGATCGAGCAACCCCTCGTCCGTGATAAAATTCTGTCCGTATTGCTTCTTGAAGCGAAACGCATTGCGCTGCAAGACGGTCTTGACTTCCATATTTTTCCTCCGCGGCGCGCTCATATTTTCCGCGCCCATCCACATACTACCCTCGGAGCTCCCGTACAAATGAGAAAAGCCTTGCCCGCGCAAGGCTTTATTTTTTTGCTCAGCTGTCCGTGATCATCTCCCGCACGCGCAAGGGCACGCCGAGCTCTTTCGCCAGGCGGCGGCAAGCTTCGACTTCCTCGGCGCCGATGACGTCGACGACGGAAAACCACGCGTCCAGTCCCGCCTTGAGGCAATCCTGCCCGAAGCGGAGCATCGCCTCATACCCGTCAGCAAACTTCGGCTTGCAAACCTCTTCGTAGCGCGCCTTCGTCGCATTGTTGAGGCTGACGTTCACGCGGTCGATCTTGCCGACGAGCAGGGGCACGATGTCCCTGCCCGCGATGAGGCTGCCCTGCCCGTTCGTGTTCAGGCGCGTCGTGCCGCCGTGCGCCTTGACATAAGCGGCGATCTCGAGCATCGCGTCCAGGCGGTAGGTCGGCTCCCCGAATCCGCAAAAGACGACTTCCTTGTAGCGTTTGGGATCGCCGATCTCACCGATCACCGTCTGCGCAGAGGGCTCGCCGTCCTTCAGCCAGAGGTAATTGCCGTAATAGCTCGCCTTCTCGTTGCGCACGCAAAAAGTGCAGGCGTTCGAACAGCGGTTCGTCAAATTGATATAAAGATTTTCTCCGATCTGATAAGTGTAAGTATCCATCATTCACCATTGAAAGAGCGTGCGCGCATTTTCATAGATCTGCGCCGTCAACGCCTGTTCTTCTTCGCCTCGCACGGCGGCAAGTTTCGCCGCGACGAGCGGAATGTAAGCGGGGGAGTTGCGCTCCCCGCGGTGCGGAACGGGCGTCAGGTACGGCGTGTCCGTCTCCGTCAGAATTCTGTCTATCGGCACAATTTGTGCAGATTCAACCGTCTTTTTTGCATTTTTATACGTCACCGTGCCGCCAAACGCCAAATACATGCCCAGCTTTACGAACTCTTTTGCGAGTTCCGCGGAGTGCGAATAGCAGTGCATGACCGCCCCGTACTCGAACTTCTGCCTGTTTCTTCGGACGGTCTCGAACATATCCGCCGCGTCGTCGCGGCTGTGGATGGAGACGGGGAGTTTCAGCGCGTGCGCGAGCTCCGCCTGCAGCAAGAAGAATTTCTTCTGCTTCTCCTTGTCCGTCTCGGGGTAGTGATAGTCCATGCCGATCTCGCCGATGCAGACGCATTTTTTGCTCGACGCGAGCCGCTCGATCTCTACAAGATCGCGCTCTTCACATCCCTCCAGCTCGGTGGGTTGCAACCCGACGGCGGCATAGACGTCCTCGTATTGTTCCGCAAGTTCAACGGCTCGGCGCGAGGATTCGAGGTCGTACCCCACCGTCAGCATGCGTTTGAGCCCCGCGGCGCGGATCCGTCCGATCTCGGCTTCGAGATCGATCTCGTTCAGATGACAATGCGTATCGACGTACATCAGCCGATCTCGCTTCCGCTCTCGACCTTCTTTTCGGGAGAGACGATGACCACGTCGCCGTTTTTGTCCTCCGCACAGAGGATCATGCCCTCGGAGACGATGCCCTTCATCGTGCGCGGCGGCAGGTTGGTGACGACGAGCACCTGCTTGCCCACCATCTCTTCGGGCGTGTACCACTGCGCGATGCCGCTCAAAATGGAGCGCGTCTCGTTGCCGATGCGCACGGTCTCGTGCAGGAGCTTGCTCTTTTTGACCGCCTCGCAGGCGATGACCTCGCCCACCTGAATTTTTACCTTCGCAAAATCGTCGATCGTGATGGGCTGGACTTTCTCCGCGCCCTTCTCCTCGGCGGCGTACGCCGCCTTCTGCTTCTCCACGATCTGCGCCACCTTCGGCGCGATCTCCTTCGCGTAATCCACGCGCGCGAACAGGATCTCGGGTTTCTCGACCACCGTGCCGCCCGCGTACAGACCGAACGAGCCGAGCTCGTCCAGAGAGCGGGGCTGCGCGGAGAAGAAGGAAAGAATCTTTTCCGAAGTCTTGGGCATGAAGGGGCTGAGTAGGGAGGCTCCGATCAGAATGCTCTCCGTCAGATTGTAGAGGACGGTCGCGAGCCTGCCCTGCTGCGCGGGATCCTTTGCAAGCGCCCAGGGCGCCGTCTCGTCGATGTATTTGTTGCCGCGACGGAAGAGGGAGAAGACCTCGCTCAATGCGTCCGCGACGCGCAGTTCGTCCATTTTTGCAACCACTCTGTCTTTCACGCCCTTCACAAACTCGATGAACGCCCCGTCCGCCTCGCCGCATACGCCGGTATTTTCCACTTTGCCGCCAAAGTACTTGTTGCTCATGGCGATGGTGCGGTTGACGAGATTTCCGAGCACGTTGGCGAGATCGGAGTTGTTGCGGTCGGCGACGAGCTCCCAGGTGATGGTGCCGTCGTTGTCGAAGGGCATTTCGTGCAACACGAAGTAGCGCACTGCATCCACGCCGAAGATGTCTGAAAGGTCGTCCGCATAGATGACGTTGCCCTTGGATTTGCTCATCTTTTCGCCGCCCTGCAACAGCCAGGGATGCCCGAAGACCTGCTTGGGCAGCGGCTCGCCCAGCGCCATCAGGAAGATGGGCCAGTAGATGGTGTGGAAGCGGATGATGTCCTTGCCGATGAGGTGCAAATCGGCGGGCCAGTACTTATGATAGAGCTCCCCCGCCTCGTCGATGTCATAACCGAGCCCCGTGATGTAGTTGGTCAGCGCGTCCAGCCAGACATAAACGACGTGCTTCTCGTCAAAGTCCACGGGAATGCCCCAGCGGAAGGACGTGCGCGACACGCAGAGATCCTGAAGCCCGGGCAGGAGGAAGTTGTTCATCATCTCGTTCTTGCGAGAGACGGGCTGAATGAATTCGGGATGTGAATTGATGTGCTCGATGAGCCTGTCGGCATATTTTTCCATCTTGAAGAAGTACGCCTCTTCGCGCGCGGGCTTGACCTCTCTGCCGCAATCGGGGCATTTGCCGTCCACGAGCTGGCTCTCCGTCCAGAAAGACTCGCAGGGCGTGCAATACATCCCCTCATAGGCGCCCTTGTAGATGTCGCCCTGCTCGTAGAACTTTTTGAATATCTTCTGTACGACGCGCTCGTGATCGGCGTCCGTCGTGCGAATGAACTTGTCGTACGTCGTGTCCATCAGGTCCCAGATGCGGCGGATCTCCCCCGCCTTCTCGTCCACGAACTGCTTGGGGGTGACGCCCGCCTTTTCCGCTTTTTCTTCAATTTTCTGACCGTGTTCGTCCGTACCCGTCTGGAAACGGACGTCGTAACCCTCCATGCGCTTGAAACGGGCGATCGCGTCCGCCAAGACGATCTCATAGGTGTTTCCGATGTGCGGCTTGCCCGAAGTGTAGGCGATTGCCGTCGTAATGTAATAGGGTTTCTTTTCCATGGCCTTTTTCTCCTTTTCCTCGCTATTATATACCAAAATCCCGCAAAAGTAAAATCATTGAGGTCTATTCTGCCCCGCAAAGTCATAAATTTTTACTGTGAACGCCGTATTTACCGCCCTTTTTCTGCTGTCTTCCGCCATGCTGCTGTTTCGGAACCCCGAAGCGTTCCTTCCCGCGCTCCTTGCGGGAGGAGAGCGGGCGGGCACGCTCTGTCTCGCCCTTCTCGCCGTCTACGGCGTTTGGCTGGGATTTTTCGCCATGGTCGAGGACGCAAGGCTCGACCGCTCGCTCGCGCGATGGCTCCGCCCCGTCCTCTCCGCGCTCTTCCGCACGCGGGACGAGCGGGCGCTCTCTGTGATCTCCAACAACCTCACCGCCAACCTGCTCGGGCTGGGCGGCGCGGCGACCCCCGCAGGCGTGACGGCGGCAGGGCTCCTCGCCGACACTTCGGAACGAGAACACGACTGCGCCATGCTCTTCGTCCTCAACGCGACGTCGCTACAGCTGCTGCCCACCACCGTGCTCTCCCTGCGGCTGCAATACGCCTCCGCTTCTCCTTACGACATCCTTCTGCCCACCCTGATCGCGACGTTGTTTTCCACGCTCGCGGGCGTCCTTGCCGTCAAACTTCTCTACAGAAAGAAATGCAATACCTGATACCCCTTCTCTTTTTCGCCGTCATGATCCTGCTTTTGTGCAAAAAGGGCAAGCCCTACGACAGTTTTGTGCGGGGAATCCGCGGCGCGCCCCCTCTCCTTTTATCTCTCTTTCCCTATCTTGCCGCCGTATTTCTCCTCACCGAGCTGTGCCGCGCGAGCGGACTCACCGACCTGATGGTCTCCCTCGTCTCGCCGCTCTGCACCGCCGTCGGCATCCCCGCGGAGACCGTGCCGCTCCTCCTCGTCAAACCGTTTTCGGGCAGCGGCGGCACGGCGCTTCTGACCGAGCTTCTCGAACGCTACGGCGCGGACAGCTACGTCGCGCGGTGCGCCTGCGTCTGCTACGGCTCCTCCGAAACTGTCTTTTACATCGCCGCCGTCTACTTTGCGGGAATCAGACAGATCAGGACGGGCAAGCCGATCGCGATCGCGCTTGTCGTCTCCTTTTTTGCCGCCGTCGTCGGCTGTCTTCTCTGCCGCGTCCTCTGACACCCCGAAGTCCCCTTCGGCAAACATACGCCGAAAACTTTTTTAACGCCGAAAGAATTTTGCATACGCCGAACAAGAACGTTTGCGCCCTTTGCGCTTGCTTTGATTGTCGCCGCTGTTTCGCGCCTCATCCCACAAGCAAAGCGCGTCTTGCATTTTATAACCTGCTCGCATCGCTCTTTGCGGATTCGCACGCCAAGCTTTGAGATTTCGCTCGCTTCGCCCGCCGAGCTTCCCGCTCTGCGCCGCGATCAAAAAAGCTGTTCGCCCTTCTGAAGAAAAACGTCTTTCGTTTGCGCTTTGCACGCGGTCGGGCTTTTCTCTCGGCTCGCTCCCCTGTGCGAGCCGAGAGCGAACGAAAAGCGAAAAAAAAACAATCGACGCAATTCAAACTTGAATTGCGCCGACTGCTATATGATAAGGGGGAAAATGATGAGCTGTTTCAAAATAAGCGCTCCCCGCTCTTCTGCGGTTCGCGTTCCTTATTTACGCCCCCATTATACACATTCTTTCCGAGGTTGTAAAATGTTTTTTCTCCTTTTTTCCAAAATTTTCTAAAATTTTCTGTTTTTTATTATTTTGAGCAAATCCGACAAAAAAATTTATCAAATTGTAAATTTCTCCCATATTATACTTTTGTGCGCCCCTTCTGCCGCCCTCGTTCCCTTTTTTCATACGGCAGGCGCCCTCCGACAAAACGCACAAGGCATCTTTTCGCCCCGTTTCGCCAGAGCCCTGCGGCGCTGAAAAAACTTACAGGCGATAAGTCGAATGGGGCGCAACGGTTTTTCTTCCGGAATCCGCTCGCACTGCTCCCGTTCCGTGCCTTATTTCCGCGGCTTCGCCTGATGCGCCGAGCCTGTATCTCCCGCTTTTCGCCTTTTGCGCAGGGCAAGCCGCCTCCGATTCGTCGGATTTGTTCTCGTTCCGCCGCTCCGCGCGCCGAAGCGTTTATTTTCAGGATTTTTTGTCGCTTCAGGCTCAGAAAGACGCACTGCCCGCTTTTTGTCCTTGCAGCCGATTGTTATTGTCGGTCTGTCGTCAAAAAACGGTTCGATAGACCCTTCGATCAACCTTTGCCGAGCTTCCCGCTCTGCGCCGCGATCAAAAATGCTGTTCGCCCTTCTGAAGAAAAACGTCTTTCGTTTGCGCTTTGCACGCGGTCGGGCTTTTCTCTCGGCTCGCTCCCCTGTGCGAGCCGAGAGCGAACGAAAAGCGAAAAAAAACAATCGACGCAATTCAAATGTGAATTGCGCCGACTGCTATATGATAAGGGGGAAAATGATGAGCTGTTTCAAAATAAGTGCTCCTCGCTCTTCTGCGGTTCGCGTTCCTTATTTACGCCCTTATTATACACAGACATTTTTTGCTTGTAAATTGTTTTTCGGCATTTTTTTAAAAAATTCAAAAATTTTTTTATCTTACATTTTTTGAAACGAATCGACACGATTTTTGTTGATATCGCTCGGATTCTGTTGAAAAAAATTGCTGATTTTCGCCCGTTTGCCTTAAAAACAGGCGTTTTTGCCCTATAAAAAGGCAAATGCGCCCCGACTCGGGGCGCATTATTCTCTTTTGTGTGGAAAGCTTATTCTTTTTCGAACGCCATGTTGAAATAGATCGCCGTTCCTTTTTCGCTGAGCGCGCTGATCGTCAGACCGCCGTTTCCGCCGTTCTTTTCGATCCATGCGGGCATGACGCTGCCGTAATACTTCGCGCCGTCGATCTCAAGATAGATATAGTGGTCGCCGTACATCTTCCAGCTGCCGCTCACCGCGCCGGAGATCGAACCGTTCTTCTTGAACTTGACGCCCTCCGTGCACCAGACGGGCGTAGCCTGACCGCTGTTGTTGAGCGTCGTCGTCTTCAGCTGTACCATGTCGTACTCGCCCTTCGTCAGACCCGTGATCTCCGCGGGATCTACCGTGCGCACGCTCTCACCCGCATAGCGGTTCGGGCTGAGAACCAAATCGCCGTTCGAGTTGAAATCGTACATCGAAAGGAAGAGATAGTGCTTGCTCGCGTCGTTCATCGTGACGCGGTTGTGGTAGACGATGAGGTTGACGCCTGCGGACGTCGTGATCATGTCGTTGTGCCCGGGGCAGAAATAGTCGTAACGGATGGACGCCTGTCCCGCCTTCTCACGCCAGCTGAACGAACCGCTGACCTTGTTGCCGTTGATGCCATTCAGCGAAGTGTAACCGCTGTCGACCGATTCGGACTTCCAGACGCGCATGTTGTAGTTCTCTGAAAGGCTGCCGTTCGAGCCCATCAGATAGTACGAGCTCTGCGTCGTCCACTTGCTCTCATCGTACTCCTCGGTCGCAATGTTGCCCGTATAGACGGGAACGTCTGCGTGATAAGAAAGCGTGGAGCCTTCCGTGTTGCGGATGTCCATATAATGCTCGCCGACGTACTGGTCAGCCGTGATCTCGCCGCTGACGATCATATCATAGGTGTAGCCGTCCTTTCTCAGTCCGGTCTCAGGATCGAGCTCGATCATCGCAAAGCCCGTGCTGAAGGAACCGTAGCTCAGCCACAGCCCGCCGTCGGGATCTTCCACGACTGCCGCGTCGATCGCGTTGATGCCGCCAAGTCCCGCGTCCATCAGCTCGTTGTTGCTGAATACGATCATATCGACGTACTCATAGGGGCCGGTGACGGAATCCGCATGGCACTGGAAGATGATCGAACGGTAAGAACCGAACGTCGTCGTCCAGCTGCCGTACAGCCAGTAACCGCCGTCTGCCGCGGGATACACTTCGGGCGCCCAGAGGGTCGCGCAGTCGAATTTAGAGCTCTCCGCAAGGTAGTCGTAAACTTCCTGCAGGGGAGACTCGCCCGCTTCGCCCTTTGCGAGCACGGTGTTGCTGTCGCCGAACTCGGGGATCGCCACGCCGACGTACTCCCAGTTGATAAGATCGGTCGACTTGCGGATCTGATAGCCAAAGGGACCGTAGTTATCCGTGCCGAAGACATAGAACGTACCGTTGTCCTCTACGATGACGGGGTCATGCGCACAGTCGAGATTCCACATCTCGGGATTGAGCGTATTCCAGTACACGAGCGAACGCGAATCGAAGCCGGGATCGGAAGGATATTCGGCGTCGATCGGGGTGGAGGAACATGCCGTCATGCCGCCGAGCATGGATACAGCCAGCAGGGCGGAGAGAGCAAGGCCGAATTTCTTTTTTGTCTGCATAATTTCTCCTTTTTAATTGGTTTGCCAAAAAATTCGGAGCGACGGCAGGTCGCTCCGAACGAGCCTACGGCTTAGCCTGCCTTAGTTTGTGCAGGTCAGCCGTAAACCATGATTTTATTCCTTAGAACCCGTAAGCATCAAGGATCCGATGATCTGCTTCTGGAAGATTGCAAACAGGACGAGGACAGGGATGACGGACATGACCGAACCTGCGATCGTAACAGCGGGGTTCATTGCGCCGCCGTTGAAGAGGTTTGATATCTTCTGAATCGCAACGGGAAGGTTGTACCACTCCTCGTTGTTGATCATGATGAAGCAGCCCAGGTAGTTGTTCCAGCAACCGAAGAAGGACAGGATGCCCTGTGCCATGATCGCGGGCATTGCAAGGGGGACGATGAAGCCCCAGAAAATTCTCCAATAGCCTGCGCCGTCGATCTTCGCCGCCTCAACGATGGAGGTGGGAAGTCCGTACAGGAACTGACGAATGAAGAATGCCGTCATGATGGAACCGAACAGTCCGGGTACCCACATTGCGAGGCCGTTGCTATCCCAGCCGAGCGCGTTGTAGATGCAGTACTGCGTGATCATGATGGTAGGTCCGGGGACCATGATCGCCGCGAGCAGGAAGAAGAAGACGAAGTCTCTCGCTTTCCACTCGATCTTTGCGAATGCGAACGCCGCAGATGCGGACGTCAGGACGCCGACGACGACGGGAACGACGGAGTAGAGCAGCGTATTGAATACGATGCGCCAGAACGTTGCGCCCGCGGTGACGTTCGGAACATATTCCATGAACCAGGTATAGTTGTAGAAAATCTCCTGTCCTGCATCCCAGGTCGGGTTGACAAACCAGAAGATCGTGCTCGACAGCGAAATACCGTCGCTCGCGAAGGACGCACAGATCATCCACCAGAAGGGGTAGAGCATGATGAGTCCGACGAGCGTCAGCACGAGATAGTCAAGGATATCCATGAAGATCTTGCCGCCGTGCTTGGAACCCTTATAGTACTTGGTCGAGAAACCGAACCAGGAGAGGAAACGGCAAATTCCGTCTACGAAAATGTTGGGCGCACCCGAAGCGCGCTTCTTTGCCACTGCCTCCGTCGTTTCGGAACCGCTCAATGCAATTTCGTTTTCAACGGAGATCTCTTCCGTTACGATGTTGTTTTCCGCTTCTTCGGCGGCAATATTTTTTTCTTGTTCAGACATTTTTTTACCTCCGAAATTAAGCGTTGTTCTTTCTGTCAAGATAGAACTGGAACAGCGTCATGATCATGATGATGATCGCAAGGAAGATACCGAGCACGGACGAAAGACCGATGAGCGGATCCGCCGACATTCTGCCGAGATGCGAGTAACCGACGATGAGTCCGACGTAACCGGAAGTCTGCTGCAAATAGGTTCCCGTGTTGCCGCCGCCGAAGAGCAGGTCAGGCTCCATATAGATCTGCATACCGCCGATGACTGCCGTTACGATGTTGTAGAAGATGGTCGGCCACAGCTGCGGGAATACGATCCTCCAGAAGGTGATCCAGCCGTTTGCGCCGTCGATCGAAGCGGCTTCCTTGTGGGAAGCGTTGATGCCGGAAAGTCCCGCGATGTACAGAATGATCGTACCGCCGAGTCCCTTCCAGGTAGACATGATGATGACGACCCACTTGGAAGTGATGGCGCTCGGGCTCCATGCCAAACCTGCCTCGGGGTTCAGCCACTTAATGGTCTTGCCGATCAGCTGATTGATGACGCCTGCGTCCGTCGAATAGAACAGACGGTTGAACGTATAGACGATCGCGATCGTCGAAGCTACGCTCGGGAGATAATAGATGATACGGTACACGTTTGCGCCCTTGATGTCGCGCGTCATGCAGACGGCGAAGAACATGGACAGAACCATACCGATGGGAATGCCGATCATGTAGAATACCGCATTGAACAGTCCGCAGTAAACCCAGCGGAACAGGTTCTCATTGGTAAACACATATTTGTACCAGTAGAACGGGTCGCCGTTCATTGCCGACATGTTGCCGCCGAAGAGATACTCAAAGAGCGGCGTGGAGCCGTTGTAGCTCGTGAACGACAGCACTACGGTGATGATCAGCGCGATGTAAACAAATGCGATGGTACCGAACAGAAGCGGTGCGCAGAACGCCCAACCCCAGAAGTTATCCAGGCGTTCCTGCCTGTTGCGGCGCTTGCGCTTCTTTGCAACCGCACCCTGAGCACCATCGACAGATTCCACGATTTCAGAAGTCTGTACGGAAATTGCGCCCTCTTCAACAGATTGGACGACTTCCGCATTCTGAGCAGAAATCATTTCTTCCATCAAAAATCCTCCTTTCATTCATATTCAAGGGAACAAAGTTCCCTCTGTTAGCCACAAATACAACAAAAGTCTACCGGGCGCGTCCCCCAAAATTGCACCGAGGTAGACTTTGTCTTCTCCCGCCGCCCTGCGGCGGCGGGAAAAACAAGGTTTTTCTTTGTTATGCGCTCAGATCAGCTTCCAGCTTCAAGGAGTTGTCGAGCAGTTCCTGTACGTCAGCTACGACCCACTTGCAGTAGGTTGCAGGCGTGTAGTAAGCAACTGCGGAATCCGCCTCTACCAGCGTGGTAGAAAGGGTGACCTTATCCCATCCGCCCGGCTCCTGCATCGAGTATGCAATGAGGTAATTGACCTTATAGGTTCCGAATGCGTCGATCCACGCGCTGTCGTAGGTGTACGTAGCGGAGTCTCTGACGCTGTTCGCGCCGGAGGTCATGCGGAGCATCAGGTTACGAGACGCATAATCGTAAGAGATCATGTTCAGAACGCGCATTGCGACTGCGATATCTCTGACTGCCGCAACCTTCGTTGCCGAATAGTTGGTGTTGTAGTTGTAGGTGGGAGCTTTTGCCGCCATCCAGTCGGATACCGTAGAAGTTCTGTCGGTATCTTCAGCCATCTCCTTAGCAAGGGCATACGCCTTGTCCCAGCTGTAGTCGGGGTTGTTCGGGTTCGCCTCGTAGTTGCCGTTCTCGTCTTCCGCGTTGTCGGGCGTGATCATGTATCTGAACTCGCCGTCCTCCTGACGATCCTCCTCCATATAGTAGAGGTAGTCTTCGCACATGGAAGCGAAGTTGGGAAGCTGAGATCCTGCATAGGTCAGCTGTACCTGCGTGCTCTCGTCGATCGTAAGGGTCGCAACGAGGTCTGCGCAAGCAGCGATCTTCCACTCGTACTTCGTGCCGCGGAGCTCTTCGAGGTTACCGTTCGCGCCATAGCCGACGGAGTCGAGACGAGCCGCCCACTGGTTCTGACGAGCAACCTGGCTGTCATACCACTCAGTGTCCGTGTAGGAAGTCTTCAGCGTGCCGTACTCTTTCGCCTCATAGTTGGCGTCTTTGACCTTGGAGTACAGAGCGAAGTCTTCGGATACGGGCTCAGGCATAACCTGATAGTCGAGGATGGACTTGTCCGCTTTGTTCAGGGAAGGCATATCCCAGGTACCTACGCCGTAGAATACGAGGTAGCCGCCGTTGAATGCATCCCATCCGCCGATCTGGTTCGCGGAGTTACCTGCATAGTAGGAGTTGCCGTTCCAGTCAGAACCGTAAGCCAGGAATGCAGCGTATGCTTCGATGAAGTTGTCGGAGTTGACGCCGGTCTGAGAAACCTTGCCGTCTCCGTCGTAGTCTTCGAGCGTCTGCGCCTCAGCGGAGGTATAGTCAGCGGAGATGTAGTCCGCGTCGTTGCCGTACAGCCAAGGAAGCAGATACAGGGAACCTTCGTACTGGTCGTTGCCGTAAACCCAGACGGTTGCGCTGCCGTGCGCGATCGCGCCGTTCAGCTCAGGGTTCTCCTTCATGCTGTTCTTGTAAACGTAGTAGGTGACTGCCCACGTTACTGCGGAATACTCTGCATAGGTATAGGTGACGTAACCGACAGATGCGTCGTATGCAACGTCCTGATCCTGATCTTCCGCCTTGATCTCGAAGGTGTCTCCGGGATAGCCGGGGATGGTGACGGTGTAGCCGCCTACGCTCTCTGCCGCCTTAGCGACGGGATCGCCGCCCGCGATCGCCGCCTCGTAAGAGGAGAAGCGATAGAAGTTGTAAGGCTTGTACGTCGTCGGCGTGTTGATGTTGATGACGCCCGTTGCGTCCTTGCCGTTTACGGTGATGACGCCGGAATCGCCGAAGGAAGCTGCGGAGGTCGTCTCATATTCGGTTCTCGTATAACCGTATGCTCCCTCTTCCGGCTCCTCTTCGAGGAAGAAGTTTGCGTTGTACGCAAGACCGAACGTCGAGTAGTCCTTAGGCAGACCGTAAAGTCCGGACGTGCCGCCGTCTGCGTTCTTGAATTCGCCGCTCGCGGAATCGTAAGTCAGGGAAGATCCGACGATGTCCTGCTCCTTGTCGTAGCCGTACAGGCTGATGGCGGGCTGCCATACGTCCGTTACGTTGCGCGTGGAGAAATCGATGTAGTCGGTCAGGTCGAGAACGACGCCCTGCTTCGCCCATGCTCTTACATACTTCGGCGAGATGTAGAATACGTCTGCCGCGTTGCCTGCGGTGATCTGCTTACGAAGCGTCGTGAAGTAGTTAGCGGTGACGGATTCGGTAGCGATCTTGAAGCCGCTTTCTTCATCGATGGCGGGAGCGGTATCCTCCGTCCAGTCGCCGGAAGCGATCATCTTTGCCTTATACTGCTTGCCCCAGTTGTAGACGATCTCTTTGTTCGTCTCGATATCGTCCGCGCCTGCGAAGATGAATACGGAGACCTTATCTTTTCCTCCGCATCCGACGAGGCCCGAAAGGGCAGAAATGCTCAAGGCGCCGGCAAGGCTGATGACTGCCGCTTTCTTGAAAAATTTCTTCATTGCATTACCTCTTAAATTATTTTTTGATACAGGCCGTTTGCGGCTCCCAGATTCGGGGGACGGAAACCGCTCCCGTCCACGCAAACCGAAGTAAAAAGAAAAGACTTCTTGAAAAACGTTTCCTCCGAAAAAAGAGAAAAAGATTCCGTTTTCCAAAAAGTCTCCCGCGATTCCCCCCTGCGTTTGCGTTTTGTACTATCTATAATATATCATACAATTTTCACTTTGTCAATGCACATTCCGCATATTCTTTGTGAAAATTTTATCTTTTTTATAATTTTTCTTATACAGTTTGCTCAATTGTCGCAACTATTTTTTCAAACGGCTCTTTTCCACTATATATTGTGAAAAATTTTTTTCACAGACACAAGAAAAGGACGGCATGTTTCTGCCGTCCTTTTTCCCGCGCGGCGCAGACGCCGCTTCGCCGCCTTGGATTTTTATCGCCTACATTGCGGGCGTCTTATAAAAATAGAGATACGTTTCGTCCCGCTTTGCTTCCCGCATGCCCGCAAGGCGCAGGCTTGCGGCGGAACGTTCGTTCTCAAGGAAGCATTTCGCCTCCGCGCGCTCCGCGCCGAGTTCGGAAAAGGCGAACCCGATGAGCGCGCGCAGCGCCTCCGAAGCGTAGCCGTTTCCCTCGAATTCGGGCAGAAGGCGCATGCCGACTTCGAATTGTCCGCGATATCCCGGGCGGTGCAGCACCGCCTCGCCCACGAACGTCTCTCCCGCATAGATGCCGAGATACAACTCTTCCCTGCGCCCGAACGCCTCCTCGGCGAACCGCAGAAAATACGCCTCGTCCGGCGCGGGGCAGTCCTCCCTGTAATCGTACCCCCAGAAGCGGTTGCGTCCGACGTCCGCGCACAGCCGAAAATACGCCGCTGCGTCCTTTTTCTGCGTCTTTTGCAGGGTGAGGCGGGGCGTGCCGATGGTCGGCATCTCCGTGAGCCCGCTCAGCACGCTGTCCGCGGAGAGCTCGAACTTGTCCACGATCTCGACGGGGTTGTACTGCAATTTCGACTTGCGCAGCCCGAGGTCGCCCGCGTCGTCCTCGCGGTTGACGTAGCGCACTTCGCTCCGCTCCCCGACGACGAGCCGCACGAACGCCTGCGCCGTGGCGGGGTAGATGCCCTCGTAGTTTGTATTCGCCTTCTCGACGTGTACCGCGAGCATATCCCCGCACACCTCGCCGAACGTCACCGAAACGATCTTGCCGTCGATCTCCATGTAGCCGCAGATCTGCCCGAACTCGTCCAGCCTTCTGACAAAGCCCTCCGTCGCGCGCATCTCCTCGTCGGCGAGAAGCTCCCGCTTTTCGAGCTGCCTCGACTCGAAATCCCGCAAAAACGCGAGGATCCTGTCCTCGTCGCCCGCCTGCTTTCTGCAAAATTTCGCCTGCGGATACAGCCGCTCGAACTTATGCACATGGTTGCGCTGCCCCGCAAACTTTTTACCGGGATAGGAGAGGAAATCGGACGCCTCGTACAGATAATCCCGCCATTTCCTCTCGTTCCTGACGGAGTAGGAATCATAACGCTCGGCGAGGAGGGGGAGCGCAAAGCGCGGCACGTTCACAAAATTGAGCTTGCCGCCCTGCTCGCGCGCCGCCTCTTCGATCGCCCCGATCGCGGCAAACTCGCTCTCGCGCGAAGAGGAAAGGGACACGGGATAGTGATAGTAGAGCTTCCCGCAGTACGTCTCGCGCAAAAGCAGACAGTCGCCGAAGATCGCATAGTCGATCGCGTAATAGTCGTTCCACATGTATTGAAATCCGACGGAAAGATCGGAAAAGTGGAGTTTTGAGACATTAAGGTAGGGCGCCAAAGCCTTGACGCCCTCTTTTGTGATCGGTTGAAATTCCATAAATTCTGTTCGGTCAATGTTCCCTGTTGAGTTCATCCAAAAGATCGCTGATGCGGTCGAGATCGTCCCTCGTGTAGTAGTCGATGGTGATGCGCCCCTTGTTGTCGTTGCCGATGAGGGAGACCTTCGTCTTGAAGGTGCCGCGGAAGCGCTCGACGAGGTCGTTCAGCTCCAGGCTCATCTCCTGTTTTTTGGGTTTTTCGGGCGGAGGATTGAGCGCCAGCTTGACCGCCCGCTCGATGTCGCGCACCGAATAGCCGCCGCGCACCGCGTCGAGTGCGATCTTCAGCTGCTTTTCCTTCGGCAGAACGACGAGCGCGCGCGCATGTCCCGCAGACAGATCGCCGCGGGCGACCATGTCCATGACCTCGTCCGACAGCGTCAGAAGGCGGAGGGTGTTGGCGATCGCCGAACGCGACTTGCCGATGCGGTCGGAGAGCTCCTCCTGCGTCAGCGCGTAGTCGTCCATGAGCTGTTTCATCGCAAACGCCGCCTCGATGGGGTTGAGATCTTCCCTCTGCAGGTTTTCGATGAGGGAAATCTCCTTGACCTCCCGCTCGGAATACTGTTTGATGACGACGGGAATGGTCTCCTTGCCCGCGAGCTTGGAAGCGCGGTATCTGCGCTCGCCCGCGATGATGCGGTACTTCCCGTTCGGTTCCTTGTTGACGACGATGGGCATGATCACGCCGTGCTTTGCGATGGAATCGGCGAGCTCCATGAGCGCGGATTCCTCAAACACCTTGCGCGGCTGATCGGGATTGGGGTAAATGTCGGCGAGCGGCAGCTCCGTCACGTCCCTTCTCTCTTCCTTTTGGGCGTTTTCGTAAGCCTCTTCGGTATCCGAAAACAGGGCGGACAACCCTCTGCCCAGACCTTTGTTTCCTGCCATAAGCCCCTCCTTATTCTTCCGTTCTCTCCTGACGGGCGAGGAATTCGTCCGTCAGAGCCTGATATGCCCGCGCTCCCTTGCACTTCGGGTCGTGCAACAGGACGGGTTTGCCGTACGAGGGCGCCTCCGACAGGCGGATGTTCCTCGGAATGACGATCTCGTAGAGGGATTTCGTGAAGTATTTCTTGATCTCCTGCACGATCTGTCTCGAAATGGTCGCCCTGTCGTCGTACATGGTCAGCACGACGCCCTCCACCTGCAGATCGCGGTTCAACCTCTGCTTGACGAGCGAAATGCTGTTCATGAGCTGGGAGAGTCCCTCGAGCGCGTAGTACTCGCTCTGAATGGGGATGATGACCGAATCGGCGGACGTGAGCGCGTTGATGGTCAGAAGTCCGAGCGAAGGAGGACAGTCGATCATGATGTAGTCGTAATCCTTTTTCAGGGGCAGGAGCGCCTCACGCAATACCCGCTCGCGCGCCTTTTTGTAGACGAGCTCCACTTCCGCGCCCGCAAGGTCGATGTTTGCGGGGAGCAGATACAGCCCTTCCAGCTCGGTCTGCACGATGCTCTTCGTCGGATTTTCTTCCTCGATCAGCACATTGTAGACGGAGTGTTTGAGCGAGCTCTTCGAAAAGCCGAGCCCCGTTGTCGTGTTGCCCTGCGGGTCGATGTCCACGAGCAGCACCTTCTTGCCGCGGTAAGCAAGGTACGCCGCCATGTTTACGCACGTCGTCGTCTTGCCTACGCCGCCCTTCTGGTTGGAAAACGATATGATCTTACCCATGTTTGTCCTCTGTTATTCTTTCTCTGACGTAAATCTCTTGAAGGGATTCTCCTGCGCTTTGCCTTCCTTCTCCTCCATGTAGGCGATGACTTCCTTGTAATCCTTGCCCTCCATGAGAAGGTCTACTTCGTCCGAATAGATGGTCTCTTTTTCCACGAGCACGCGGGACATGTTGTCGAGAATGGCTCTGTTTTCGGTCAGCAGATCGGTCGCACGCTTGTGCGCCGTCTCGATGATCCTGTGAATTTCCTTGTCGATGACGGAAGCGACTTCTTCGGAATAATCGTTTCTCGCCTCGTAATCTCTGCCAAGGAAGATGGGGTGTCCGTCTCCGCCGTAAGTCACAAGTCCGATTTCTTCGCTCATGCCCCACTGCGTGACCATCTTTTTCGCCATCTCCGTGACGCGCTGCAGATCGTTGGATGCGCCCGTCGTGATGTCCTGAATGACGATCTCTTCCGCCACGCGCCCGCCGAGCGCCATGCAGATGAAATCGTTGAGCTCGTTTCGCGTCATGTGCGTGTCGTCGTTGTCCGGACGGGTGAGCGTATAGCCCGCCGCGTTGCCTCTCGGAATGATGGAAACTTCCTGCACGGGGTCGCAGTACTTGCAAAGTTTTGCGAGGATCGCGTGTCCCGACTCGTGATAAGCCGTAATGCGCTTGTCCGATTCGGTGACGATGTGGCTCTTCTTCTGCGGTCCCATCAATACTTTGTTAATTGCTTCATAAAGTTCGATATTGCCGATCGTGCTCTTGTTCTGTCTCGCCGCGAGGATGGCAGCTTCGTTAAGCAGATTAGCGATATCAGCTCCCGAGAAGCCGGCCGTCATGCGGGCGATGACCTTGAAATTGACGTCTGACGCCAGAGGTTTGTTGCGGGCGTGCACCTTTAAGATCTGTTCTCTGCCCTTTACGTCGGGGAGATTGACGTAAACCTGACGGTCAAATCTTCCCGGACGGAGAAGTGCGGGGTCGAGGATGTCCGCGCGGTTGGTCGCCGCCATGACGATGACGCCGTCGTTCCCCTCAAAGCCGTCCATCTGGACGAGGATCTGGTTGAGCGTCTGTTCGCGCTCGTCGTGGCCGCCGCCGAGTCCGCTGCCGCGCTGGCGGCCGACCGCGTCTATCTCGTCGATGAAGATGATGGCCGGAGCCACCTTCTTGGCCTGGTCGAACAGGTCGCGCACACGGGAAGCGCCGACGCCGACGTACAGCTCGACGAAGTCGGAGCCGGAGATGGACAGGAACTGCACGCCCGCCTCGCCGGCCACGGCCTTG
>CALVME010000063.1 GCA_944342055.1 uncultured Clostridia bacterium
AAGGATAGACGGACAGAGAGTGCAGGAAGTAAAGATTATTTATAAGCTGGTAGGCGCGGTAAATATACCGCAGTAGCAAACATAAAATATCCTTGGGGAGAAAAATCCCCAAGGATAATTAGCACAGTCGATTTGTATGAACTACTTTTTTTATCTCTTACTGTTGCACTTGATAGTATAATTCACCCGGATGAAAAAGAAAAAGACGGCGCATGCCGTCTTTTGCGATCAAAGGTGTATCCACCTGTGCCGCAGAACGAAAAAGTGTTAACCCGCTTTTGAGCAGGTGGGTATGCTGCGAAGCTGCATCAGACTTTCCGTATCAATACAGACCTTGCATAGCAGCGTCGACCCGCATTCCCGTATGAATATTGTGGATTACGATTTCTCCGAACTCCGAACACCGCAGATACAACTATATTATAGCATAAGGTTTTGCAAAAAGCAATCATACGAGGTAGAGTTTTTCGAGGTATTTTTTGCCGCTTTCGGTGCGGAAAACGCGCTCTTTGAAGAGTGCAAGGCTTTCGCGCGGGATCTCTTCGTCGCGTGCGTTTACGAGCATGTCAGCCTCCACGAGCATCTGCAATATCTTGTCGCCGCCGATCTTGGAATAGGAGTGGTGCAGGGAGACGACGCGGCAGATGCGTTCGGTCGTCTCCTCGTCCGTCAGATCGCTCAGAAGGGCGCGTGCGACGGGAGGTCCCTCTTTTTCCTGGTTTTTTCCGTTGGCGTTGCCGTACTTCTTTTCGCTTTCGGGAATGCCGATGTCGTGCAGGATGGCGCAGGCGGACAGAAGGAAACTCTCTCTTTCGGACAGCTTTTCGCCCTCCGCGATGAGCTGTGCAAAGCCGAGCACTTTGAGCATATGATGAATGCGGCTCACGTCCGAACCGAAGTAATCGATCGCCCGCGCGCGGATTTTTCGCAGCGTCTCTTTCCCCGACAGAAGTTCCAGAAGGTAGGGGATCGCCGCTTCGAATTCGATGCCGTAGCGCTTGTCCGCTTCAAGCGGGGTAAGGCTGACCGCGCGCGTCGAAAACCTGCCTGCGACAGATACGCAGTCGGACACGGGGAGCCCGCGCGCGATGCAGGCGGTGAATGCGGAGGCGAAGGCGTCGCCCGTGCCGTGGTATATTCCGGGCGCCAGGGGCAGAGACAGCACGCCGCCGGGATAGAAGGTGCGCGTCTCGCTCTCCGTGTCTGCGCTGGTGACGATCGGGGAGGGGCAGAGCTTTTTAAGTTCTTCCAGCAGCCTTTCGGGTGGGGCGCCGTAGGGCAGAGCGGTGAGATAGCTCGCCTCGGTGACGTTCGGCAGAATATGGTCCGCCTCTTTGCACAGTTCGCGCATGGCGTCGACGAAGCTCTCGTCGAAGTTGGTATACAGCTTCCCGTGATCGCCGAGAACGGGATCTACGACGAACTTGCCGTTCGGCTTGAGAAAGTCGCGCCTGATGGCTTTGACGAGCTCGACCTGGCGCTTGCTGCCGAGATAGCCGCTGTAAATGACGTCGTAGGAGATCGAAAGCGTCTTCCAGTGTGCGGTGATCTTGGGTATCTCGTCCGTCAGATCGAGAAAGGTGAATCCTTCGAATCCGCCCGTGTGAGTGGAAAGCACGGCGGTGGGTAGCAGGTCGCATACGCAGCCGCAGGCGGAAAGCACCGGTACGGCGATGCCGAGAGAGCATCTCCCTACGCAGGAAATATCGTTGATCGCGAGCACTCGCATAGTCACACCTCAAAAAATTATCTGTAAAACATTATAATTTTGTTGATTTTTTTTGTCAAACAGATTAGAATGATAGTTGAATACGCAAGAGAGGTTTTTTATGCAAATCACCGGTGAACCCAAACAGAGAGAGTTGACGAGCGGCGAGTTCGGCGCTTACGTCGATCAGGAAATAACCATTCACGGAGCGATCCATTCCATCCGCATGATGTCGGATTTTGCGTTCGTGATCATCCGCACGGCGAGAGAGACGGTACAGTGCGTCTATGCGGAGTCCTTCTCCGACTATCGCCTGGCGCAGAACGTGGTGGAAAACGCATCCGTCAAGGTGACGGGGCTCGTCGTCGCGGGCGCAGACAAGGAAGGCAACGTCCGCTATGAATTGCAGATCCATAACATCGAGGTGCTCTCCGTCCCCGCGGAGCTGCCTCCCGTCGTCATCAACAAAAAGCAGATGCAGTGCGATCTGAATACGAAGATCGATTATCGCGCCGTGACGCTTCGCAACCCCAAGGAGCGCGCGATCTTCAAGATTCAGGAGGGCATCCAGCGCGGTTTCCGCGAGTATCTGACGAAGCAGGGATTCACCGAAGTGCATACGCCTAAGATCAACTTCGCGGGCGCAGAGGGCGGAACCAACGTGTTCAGCCTCGATTATTTCGGCAAGAAGGTATTCCTGGCGCAGTCGCCTCAGCTCTACAAGCAGATGCTCGTCCCCGTTTACGAGCGCGTGTTCGAGATCGCTCCCGTGTTCCGCGCGGAGCATCACGATACCTCGAGGCACCTCAACGAGTACATCTCTATGGATTTCGAGATGGGATTTATCGACAGCTTTGCCGACATCATGAACATGGAGACGGGCGTGCTCAAATACATCATGGAGCTTTTGAAGACGGAGTACAGAGAGGAAGTCGATCTTCTTAAAGCGGAGATTCCCGAGATCACGACCATTCCCTGCATCAAATTCGCGGACGCGAAGGAAATGTGCGTCAGAAAGCTCAAGCACATCACGGACATGAAGGATTTCGAACCGGAAGAGGAAGCTTTTCTCGGCAAGTGGGCAAAGCAGCAATATAACTCCGATTTCCTGTTCGTCACGCACTATAAGAGCATCAAGCGTCCCTTCTATACGATGGACGATCCCGAAAATCCGGAGGAGACGCTCTCCTTCGACCTTCTCTTCCGCGGCATAGAGATCACGTCCGGCGGACAGAGAATACACGATTATCAAATGCAGGTGGAAAAGATGAGAAAGCTGGGCATGGATCCCGACCAGTTTGAAACGTATCTCATGCTGCACAAATACGGAGCGCCTCCCCATGGCGGTCTCGGGCTCGGTCTGGAGCGTCTGACCATGCACCTTCTCGGTTTCAAGAACGTGCGCGAGGCGTCCATGTTCCCCCGCGACATCAACAGAGTGACGCCGTAAATGCCTCAAAAGAAGACTCGGGATTCCTCATTCGAACTGTTAAGGATCGTCTGCGCCTTTCTGATCATCTTTTCTCATTGGTCCGACTACAGCGGATTCATGTTCGATATCGATGATTTCGGGCTTTCCAGGCTGATGACGGAATTTATGCGCTACGGCGGCAAGATCTCCTGCAACTGTTTTGTGCTGATTTCCGGCTACTTTCTGGTCTCTTCGAAATTTTCGTTCTCCAAGGCGCTTCGACTTTGGTTCGAGACATTTTTCTATTCTGTTTCCATCTATATTTTCGGCGTCGTATTCGGCATGACGGAGTTTTCCGCCACGGCGCTGATCCGCCATTGCCTGCCCCTGATGACGGAGCAGTATTGGTTCATCCGCGCCTATTTTGTGCTGTATCTGCTCGTCCCGCCGCTCAACGCCATGATCCGTGCGATGGGCAGCAGAGTGCACAAGTATGCCATTGTCGCGCTTTTCGTGCCGCTCTGCGTCGTCGGAACGCTGGTGTATCTCCCGTTTTTCGAGAACATGAATCCGTGGTTTTCCGACGAGCTCTGGTTTATCGAGCTGTATCTGATCGCGGCGTATGTGAAGCTGTACCCTTCGGCGTTTACGGAGAGCAGAAAACTGCATTTTGCGCTCAGCGCGGCGATCACGCTGTTTATTTGGGCAAGTTTCCTGATCATGGACCCGATCTGCGCCTGGTACAATCCCGGAAGACCTGAGGAAGAGGGTCTTTATGCGTATTTCCTTTCGTCGCAATTTACGATCACGGGCTTTCTGTGTGCGTTTTTCTATTTCCTGGCGTTCAAGAATATGCGTTTGCCGTCCCTTCCCGTTGTCGATTATGTGGCGACGACGGTGTTCGGCGTGTATCTCATCCACACGCACCCGCTTTTGCTGAAGCGGATGTGGCAGGGCGTATTCTCGACCGTCAAGTATTTCGGGACGTTCTGGTTCGTCCCCGCGAGCGTCGGGGTGTGCCTCGCAACGTTCGTCATCTGCGGCGTGATCGACAAGATACGATACTATTTGCTGGAACGTCCGCTCTTCCGTCTGCTGGATCCCGCATTGCAGAAATTGCAGGAAAAAGTGTTCCCTTCTGAGGAAAAGAAGGAAAATCTTTTACAAATTATGCATTGAGTTCATCGTTTTGCTTTACTTTTTCGGCAAAACGGTATATAATCGATGCAATGAATATAGGCAGTGAGAAGGACAACGCTCTTTCTTTCCATCCGCGCAGAGAGCTCCCGGTCGGTGTAAGGGAGCGGGAAAAGGAGAGAGATATCGCCTTTGAGCCGACGGAGCGAACAGAGTAGTTTCGTCCGGGGACGCAGCCCGTTATCCCATGCGGCAAATGGTAGTTTGTTTTGGTGGTTTTGAACCCGTGTGTTTTTTTCCAAAGCGCACGGGTTTTTCATCTTTTTGGAGGTTATTATGTATAAGAAGGTAGATACGTCTCTGGATTTCGTGGGAAGGGAAAAGGAGATCATCGATTTCTGGAACGAGAACGACGTATTCGGCAAGAGCATCGCAAAGAACGAAGGGGGCGAGGAATTCTCGTTTTACGACGGGCCTCCCACGGCGAACGGCAAGCCCCACATCGGTCACATTCTGACCCGCGTCATGAAGGACATCATTCCCCGCTATCAGACGATGAAGGGGAAGCATGTTCTGAGAAAGGCGGGCTGGGATACGCACGGCTTGCCCGTCGAGCTGGAAGTGGAAAAATCGCTCGGCATGGACGGCAAGCAGGACATCGAAAAGTACGGCATCGAGCCTTTCATTCAGCAGTGCAAGCAGTCCGTCTGGAAATACACCGACGAGTGGAAAAAAATGTCCGACCGCGTCGGCTATTGGGTGGACATGGACAACCCCTACGTCACCTATCACGACGATTACATCGAGTCCGAGTGGTGGGCGCTCAAGGAGATCGACAAAAAGGGATTGCTGTATAAGGGACACAAGATCGTGCCGTATTGCCCGCGCTGCGGCACCGCGCTCTCCTCGCACGAGGTGGCGCAGGGGTATAAGCTCGTCAAGGAGACCTCCTGCGTCGCGCGCTTCAAAGTGTGCGGCAAAGAAAACACCTACATTCTCGCCTGGACGACGACGCCCTGGACGCTGCCTTCCAACGTGGCGCTCTGCATGAACCCCGACGAGACGTACGTTCAGCTGACGGACGGCGAGGCGAATTATATCATGGCGGAGGCGCTCGTCCCCGCATTCTTCGAGCAGCCGCAGATCCTGGAGCGCAAAAAAGGCATCGAATACGAAGGCACGAAATACGAGCCGCTCTTCGACTATGCCGCTTCCACGCTGGAAGCGCAGAAAAACGAGTGGAAGCGCGTCTATGAAGTCGTGTGCGACACCTACGTCACGCTGACGGACGGCACGGGCGTCGTACACATCGCGCCCGCCTTCGGCGCGGACGACTACAACGTGGGGCGCAGGTATTCCCTTCCCGTCGTTTCCATGGTGAACGAACAGGGTAAGTTTGACGCGCGCTGTCCCGAGCTGGACGGGCTCTTCATCAAGAAGGCGGATCCCGTCGTGCTCGATCTGCTCAAACAGAGCGGAAAACTCTTCCGCGCCATTCCCTTCGAACACGACTATCCGCACTGCTGGCGATGCGACACGCCGCTCATGTACTATGCGCGCTCTTCCTGGTTCATCAAAGTCACGGCGGTCAAAGACCGCCTGATCGCGGCGAACCGCTCCGTCAACTGGATGCCCGAGACGATCAAAGAGGGCAGAATGGGCAATTTCCTGGAAAACGTCATCGACTGGGGTCTCTCCCGCGACCGTTACTGGGGTACTCCGCTCCCCGTATGGGTATGTCCCGATTGCGGCAAAATTCACGTCGTCGGCTCGAAGGCGGAACTCAAGGAGCTCTGCGGCATCGAGGGGGACATCGAACTGCACAGGCCTTATCTCGACGAACTCACCATGCCCTGCGAGTGCGGAGGCAGGATGAAGCGCACGCCGGAAGTCATCGACTGCTGGTTCGATTCCGGCTCCATGCCGTTCGCGCAGTATCACTATCCGTTTGAAAACAAAGCGCTCTTCGACGAGACGTTCCCTGCGGATTTCATCTCCGAGGCGGTCGATCAGACGCGCGGCTGGTTCTATACGCTGCTCGTCATCTCTACCATTCTCTTCGATCGCGCGCCCTTCAAAAACTGCATCGTGCTCGGACACGTCAACGACAAGAACGGCATCAAGATGAGCAAGCACAAGGGCAACGTGGTCGACCCCTGGTCGGTGCTCGACAAGCAGGGGGCGGACGCCGTCCGCTGGTATTTCTACACCGCCTCCGCGCCCTGGCTTCCTTCCCGCTTCTCGGGAGAGAACGTCTCCGAGGGACAGAGAAAGTTCCAAGGCACGCTTTGGAACACCTATGCGTTCTTTACGCTGTACGCGGACATCGATCGCTACGACCCGTCTCAGTATTCCCTTGCGGACTGCAAGCTGACGCTCATGGATCGCTGGATCCTCTCCAAGCTCAACACGCTCGTAAAGCTCGTGGACGAACATCTCGCCGTCTACGAGATCACGGAAAGCTCCCGTGCGATCGCGGAATTCTCCGACATCCTCTCCAACTGGTACGTCAGAAGGGGACGCGACCGCTACTGGGGCCCCGAAATGACGGAGGACAAGAAAGCCGCATACACGACGCTTTATACCGTCCTCGTCACCCTCGCGAAGGTGATCGCGCCCTATACGCCCTTCATGGCGGAGATGATCTATCAGAATCTGGTCGTGCCTTTCTTTCAAAACGATCCGATCTCCGTACACCTGTGCTCGTTCCCCGCGTCTGACGCATCCCGCATCGACCCCGCGCTGGAGCGCGGCATGGACGGCGTGCTCGACATCGTCGTCGCGGGGCGCGCGGCGCGCAATGCGGGCGCGGTCAAGAACCGTCAGCCGCTGTCCGAGCTGTACGTCGTGACCGACCGGGAGCTTGATCTGTCCGACGAGCTTAAGAATATCGTCTGCGAGGAGCTCAACGTCAAGGCGTTCCGCGAAGGGAACGATGCCGCCGAGTTTGTGCATTATGTGCTCAAACCGCAGCTCAAGACGCTCGGCAAGAAGTACGGCAAGACGGTCAACGCGATCCGCAACTATCTCGCGGAGTGCGACACGAAGGCGGTCGTGGACGCCGTTGCGGAAGGCGGCGTCTTCGAGACGGAGCTGGACGGTCAGAAGGTATTTTTGAGCGAGGAGGATCTTCTCATCTCGACGGAGAGCAAGGCAGGCTTTGTCTCTGCGGAGAATGCGGGCATCACCGTGGCGCTCAATACCGCTTTGACCGAAGAGCTGATCGCCGAAGGCATCGAGAGAGAGCTCGTTTCCAAGATTCAGACGATGAGAAAGGAGGCGGGCTTCGATTTGACCGACCGCATCGCCGTCGGATACGTCTGCGAAGGCAAGGCGAAGGAGGTTCTCTCCTCCGGGGCGTTTGCCGCCGACGTGCTCGCGGTATCCGTGACGGAAGGCATCGAGGAAGGCAGTTACGTCAAAGAGTGGGATATCAACGGCGAGAAAGCGACGCTTGCCGTCATCAGGCGCTGAGCCGCAACTGAACTTGAAAGCCGAAGGTTTCGTAAGAGCCCTTCGGCTTTTTGTCAGTCATAAATATTGACATCGCAAGGAAAAAATGTTATACTGAAGCATATGAAGGAAAAGTTTAAGCGGCTGGGCGCGGTCTCGATCGTCGCGCTTGCGATCGCCGTCATCATACTCATGGAAATAGCGGTCTGGAAGAGCTTTGCCGTGCATTATCGGTGCAGTTTCGTCTCCGTCGGCGAAGACGGGAGCTATGAAGAAACGGAAGAGCTCGATCCCGCCGTCTTTTTGAACGGGGCGTCCGATCAGTATCTCTCTTTGGGCGGGGAGACGTCCCCGGTGCAGGCGATCGACGGGTTCGGCTATCGTTTTCTGGGGTGGTCGGACGGAACGCAGGAGACAGCCCGTCAGGACAGAACGCTTTCCAACGTGACCTATACCGCTTATTTTGCCTATGATTTCGGGGATATGCCGTTTTTATTCAGCGGCGAGTCGTATGTCTCCTTCGCGGACGGCACGCGTTTCGATGCGGCAGTGGAGCGCGAAGAGGTCAAGACGGGATATCCAAGCTACAAATACAGTTACCGCATCACGTTTTCAAAGCCGACTTCGCTTCTGGACATGAGCGCGGACGCCATGTGGCAGCTGCTTCCCGTCTCGCAGGACCCCACGCTGATGCGCGATCGGTTCGGCATGGAGATGGCGCGGGAGCTGGATTTTGCTTTTGCCTCCGAGGCGAGGCAGGTCGTGTTCTTTCACGAGGGGCAATTCATCGGCGTCTACCTGCTCTGCCGCGCGTTCCCGAGCGATTCGGAGTGGCTCTTTGAGAGCGGCAACGCCGTTCGCGTCGGGTTAGAGACGCTTGACAACGGCGTCTACGGACAGCAGGTCTTTTCGGGCGCGCCGTACGGGTTGCCAGATCACAGCTATAAGATCGCGAAATCGCAGAGCTATTACCTCTCGCAGGTCGTGCTGCCCCGCGTATATAACGCGATCTATCTGGACGGATCGTATGAGGCGGTCTCTTCGGCGCTCGACGTTGAATCCGCCGTGAGCGCGTATCTGATGACCGAGCTCATGAAAAATTCCGTCGCGGGCGAAAAGGGCGTACTGATGCGCTATGCCGAGGGAAAAGTTTTCTTCGTGTCGCAGACGTACTATACGCTCTCGGCGGGGCTCGATCGCAGGTTCGCATCGGCGGAAGGTTCCGTGTTCGATTTCACCTTGCAGGAAGAGGAGACGGAAGGGGAGTACAACGGATTCCCGCAGTATCTGCTTTACGGGCTTTCCCGCCTCGACTGGTTCCGTTCTCTCGCGGCGGAGCGCTGGAAGCTCTTTTCGGAGAGCGGGGCGATCGAACGGGGGATCGAGGGGATCCGCGCCGCGGCTGCGGCGGACGAGCGGAATCTGGTCTCCGACAAGACGAAATATCCCTTCTTTTCTTCCTCCAATGAAGTGCGGGTGGACGAGTGGCCGTATTACGATCCCGACATCAAAGAAAATACCTATGCGGAGCACGTCGGATTTTTGTGCGACTGGCTTACGGAAAGAAAATTGTTTTTAGACGTTTATTTTGAGGGCGAGCTATGAAGAAACCATTGACAACGAAACGTTCCAGAATTATTTTTATCATTTTCTTGTTTGCCTTTTTCCTCATCAGCGGCTGGCTTTCCCTGTTTACCTTCCGCCTGGTCCGCGTGCGTTACGACACGGCGCTTTGGGACATCGGGCCGGACGGGGAATATTACGAAGTGTTGGGCGAAATGGGCATGAATTCCTCGGTCGGATATGTGGATTGCGGCTACGATGCGCTCGAATACGTGGACAATTTTTTGGACAATCATATCGTCAAAGCGTATCCGAAGGAAGGCTATCGCTTTTTGCGCTGGTCGGACGGGAACACGAACGCGGAACGAAAGGACGGTATGCGTTTCGAGATCGATTGCACGGCTTACTTTGTGCCTGACAGGTCGACAGATGTGCCGCAGATCACCTTGAAGGGAGGAAACTTCTATGAGACCGTGCGCACGTCCTTCGATTGGGACGGCTCTTCCTATTCCTGCACCGACCTTGGCGCGGGCAGGGTCGTGACGTTGCAAAAGGGCATATCCTATTTCCTTCTCGATCAGAAATGCGAAACGTCCTCTTTCGGGGCATTCCGGAAGCTCTTGCTGTTCTCTTGCGACGGGGCGGAGACCGAATGCGATCAATATTTTGCCCTCAAACTGTTTGAGCAATTTTACGGCGGCAAGACGATGTACATAGAGGTGTATATCAATACGGAGTACCGGGGGCTGTACATCGGATACACCTCCCCCGTGATCGAAGAAAGGGGCTCGTTCAGGCAGGCGGAGCCGCTCGACGCGAGGCAATCCGCGCTCGGCAAGTGGTTCGGCGGAGGATGTCTCACATTCGTTTCGGAAGAAGGAGCGGTGACGGCGCTTCCGCTCGCGGGAGAAGAGAGCTTTTCGTTCACGGCGGAAGAGAGTGCGTGCGTCAAAGAGATGAGCTCTTATTTTTCGTCCGCGGAAATGCCGATGTCGCCCGAAGCGAGCCGCCGCAATCACTATGCGGACGACCTTCCCGGCGTGCTTTGGCCGACTTATGAAACCTGTTACTATATGCATGAAGATCTGACGGCAAACTTTCAATACCGATTTGAAGAATACTGCCGCGAACTTTCGGAATACGAGGCCGCCGCAGGAGAGGAGCGCGACGCGAGGAAGGAAGTCCTGTTGCAGAGGGCTGCCGAACTTGCCGCAGGCGTTTCCTGAAAAGAAAACACCGCAAATTTGCGGTGTTTTTTCGGAATGCGGCAAAAAATACTTTACTTTTTTTCCCGCAAACGCTATAATTTTGCTGTTATGAGAATTGCACGGGATTGGCAGGATTATTCCGTCATCGCCACGGGTGACGGCTATAAACTCGAACGATGGAAGGACGTCTATCTGCTTCGCCCGGATCCGCAGGCGATCTGGAAGGCGCAGCGCGATCTCTTTTCCTATCCGAAGCTCAATGCCGTCTACAGAAGAAGCGACAAGGGCGGGGGAAGCTGGGAGTATCGCAGACCCATGCCCGAGAGCTGGATCGTCTCGTACAAAGATCTCAAATTTTCCGTCAAGCCGATGGGCTTTAAACATACGGGGCTGTTTCCCGAACAGGCGGTCAACTGGGACAGAATGCGGGAACTCATCAGCGCCGCAGGCAGGCCGATCAGGGTGCTCAATCTCTTTGCGTACACGGGCGGCGCGACCGTAGCGTGCGCCAAGGCGGGCGCGGAAGTGACGCACGTCGATGCGGCGAAAGGCATGGTGGAGCGCGCGGGGGAGAACGTAAGGCTCTCCGAAGTGGACGGAAAGGTGCGCTATATCGTGGACGATTGCAAGAAGTTCGTCCAGCGCGAAATTCGGCGCGGCAATCGTTACGACGCGATCATCATGGACCCGCCTTCTTACGGCAGGGGACCGGGCGGCGAGATCTGGAAGATCGAATCCGAGCTTTACGACTTTGTTTCGCTCTGCGCGGGGGTGCTTTCCGATCATCCGCTGTTCTTTCTGATCAACAGCTACACGACGGGATTGCAACCCATGGTGCTGAGCAACATTCTGACGCTTCTTTTCGGCGGCAGGGGCAAAGTAGAGGCTTACGAAGTCGGAATACAAACGGAGGAAGGCATTCCGCTTCCGTGCGGGGCGGGTGGCATGTTTATTTATGAATGACGAACTTGTGATCTTGCACGAAGACAATCATATCATCGTCGTGATGAAGCCGCAGAACATCGCTTCCTGCGGGGACGAAAGCGGGGACGACAACCTGCTCGATATGCTGAAGGCTTACGTCAAGGAGAAGTACGACAAGGCAGGCAACGCGTATATCGGGCTCGTGCATCGGCTGGACAGGCCGACGGGCGGGGTCATGGTTTACGCAAAGACTTCCAAAGCGGCGGCTCGGCTCTCCGAACAGATGAAGAGCGGCGATTTCGAGAAAAAATATCTGGCAGTCCTCTGCGGCGTGCCGTCGGAGCCGAAGGCGACGCTCGTCAATTATCTGAAAAAGAACGCCGTCAACAACATGGTCTATCTCTGCCCTCCCACGACGGACGGCGCCAAGAAGGCGATTCTCGATTATCAGGTCCTGCAGACCAAGGGCAACCATGCGCTCGTGTGCGTCACGCTGCATACGGGCAGGAGTCATCAGATCCGCGTGCAGATGGCGGGGATCGGCACTCCCGTGTTTGGCGATATGCGTTACGGCGGAGACAAGGCGCAGAAGGGCAAGCTTGCGCTCTGGGCGTATTCTCTCGCCTTTACCCATCCCGTCACGAAAGAAAAGCTTCGCTTTGTTTTGGAGCCTCCCGAGGACGAAGTGCCGTGGAAGGCGTTCGACGTCAATGCGGCGATCAGCTTGAAATAACCCAGTCAGTGCGCGGCGAGCGTCCGCTTTGCCGCCGGAAAAATACAACACCATTGCTATCAGGAGCAATTATTGCATGAAAAAGAAAATTATCGCAGGTTTATTGGCGACGGCGGCGGTTGCGTTTGCCGGAACGGGATTGACGCAGGTTGAAGCGGCGACGACGGAAACGTACAGACCGTCCGGACTGTTTTTGACGGAGAGCAGCGAACTGACCTCCAAGGAGATCGGCGAGGAGACCTACCTTGCCGTCGCTCTCAAGGACAATTCTTCCGTGACCTATCGTCAGAATCTCGCGCTCGCCTGGATGGAGAGCGCGGGCGAGGAGGGATACTTCACGCTCGAGCTTCAGATGGAGCGCAACTTCACCGAGCTCAAACTGACGCTTGAGAGCGATCAGAACAGCGCGACCAAGGACAAAAAGACGACCAACGTTCTGACGTTCACAAAGACCGGCGTTATTGTCAACGACGGTACGGAAGTGGCGTTCACGGATACAGACGTGACCGTCACGCTCAGGGAAACGGAGACGACGGGCGATTTTACCGTATTCGTCAACGGTCGGGACGTAGGTGAATTCACCAACATCGGCGGCTATTACGCGCCCTATCGTTCCTCTTCCGCGACGACGCCCTGCGTGCCGCTGCGCATCTCTGCCGAGACGGAGGACGGCGCCGTGGAGACCCTTGCGATCAAGAGCATGAACAAGCAGAGCTTTGCCCTGACGGACGGAAACATCGTCGACGACACCGCGCCCGTATTCGTGCTCGGCGAAGAGGTCAGGAGCTTCCTGCTCGGCTATACCGTCGCGCTCGACTATGTGGCGATCGACGTCTGCGACGAGACTGTCACCAAGACGCTCTCCTATCTGCAATACGGCAAGGACAGCACTTCGACGCTCTCTTCCTCCACGCTGATCTTCGAGACGGATGTCTTTGACACCTACGGCTGCGAATACATCAACGTGACGGGCAAACTCAACGACGATTCGGGCAACACCGCAGAGATCGATCTTTCCTGGTACGCGGACGAGGCTGACCTCACCGCGTTCGACGACAAGCAGTTCTTCTCCGTGGTGAGAAATTCTTCGGGGCCTCAATACGTCGGCACGGAGAGCGAATACGAAGCATATCAGGAGGCAGTCACCGCCGCCGCTGAGGGCGTATCCGTCGGCGAGAGCTCCTATGTGTATCTGCCTTCCCTCAAGGGCATGATCGAGGACGACGACACCGCTTACGAGAGCTTCTCTTTCACCGTTTATTACAAGACGCAGACGAGCAGCAGCGTGCAGACGGCGTCCGGACTGAAGTCGGACAGCCTGTATTTCTCCGTCAGCGATCCCGGAAAGTACGTCTTCAAGGTCGTCGTTTCCGACAAGACGGGAAACGCACTGCAGGCGGAAAAGGACGGCAAAGATGTCACGGTGACGTCTTCGAACGTGTTTGAGATCGACTCCATTCCTTCCTTTACGTTTACGATCTACAACTACGGCGTTTCCGTCGAGAACGGCAAGACCAACAAGACGGGTTACGTCGACGCGACTTACAACATCAGCAACTTTACGATCAACGCGGTCAGCGGCTACGAGGCTTCCTATAAGCTCTTTTATGTAGACACCGCCCGCTATTACGAGGAAAAGGGCGAGTATCTCGGATACAATGCGCTCGTCGATCATCCCACCGATTACGCAGATTACTTCGTCGAAATCGACGAATACAACAGCGCAATCACCGAGGACGACGAGGAGTGGAGCACTTCCGACAACGAGTACAACTGGCAGCCTTCGTCTTTGACCTTTGTACCCCAGAAGACGGGCTTCTACGTCGTCGAAGCGGAGGTGACGGACGCAGAGCTCTACGGAGTCAAGGACTTCGGTTATCAGGCGATCGAGATCGTTGCGGAGCAGGATATCGTCAAGGGTGATTCCGACTGGCTGGAGAACAACATTGTCTCCGTCGTCCTGTTCGCCATTGCGGCGGTCGCCCTTCTCGGCATCATCGCTGTCGTCGTCATCGACCCGAAGGAGAAAGATCTGGACGAAATCGATCAGAAATAAAACATCGGACATCACAGAAAGAGGAGCGGGACAGCTCCTCTTTCTTTTGTCGCTGCAATTTTCATGCGGAGAGACACGGATATGCGTTTGGTCGGCGAAAGGGCACGCGTTCGCAGCCGTGGGGGGGGAGGAAAGCGAACCTGCCTTTGCCGTTTGGCGGAGCGTGGCGAGCGAACCTGCCTTTGCAGGCGTACGCAGAAACCTGTCTTCGTCGCCGGGAGGGCAAGGGCGAGCGAACCTGCCTTTGCCGCTCTTGCGGGCGGAGCCCGAAGAATATGCGTTTGTCCCGATCGCAAAATATTTTTCAAGAAAGCATTGACAAAACGTCCAATCTGGTTTATACTGAAAAAGTAATCGATTAACCAACCCAAAAAGGAGAACAACGATGAAACGGCAGGTATATAATCCATTTTTACCGCTCGACAAGTACATTCCGGACGGCGAGCCGCATGTATTCGGCGACCGCGTCTATCTCTTCGGTTCGCAGGACAAGGAGGCGGGGGAGACGTACTGCATGCTCGACTATGAGGTCTGGTCCGCGCCCATAGACGACTTGAGCGACTGGAGCACGAAGGGCGTGAGTTACAGCGCCATGCAGGATCCGCTCGCGGCGGAGACGGGCAGACCGTACCTCTACGCGCCTGACTGCGTGCGCGGCAACGACGGGAGATATTATCTCTATTATTCTTTGAGCGGAGAAAAGGGCGTGGGCGGATATCACGGCCCGATCAGCGTGGCGGTGTGCGATACGCCTGACGGCAAGTATGAATTTTACGGGCATCTGCGCTATGCGGACGGAACCGTCTGCAAGCGTTTCGTGCCCTTCGATCCCGCCGTCATCAACGACGGGGGGACGATCCGCCTGTATTACGGCACATGGTATCCGTTCGATGAACAGCCCGCCTCCGAGCGCGACCGCTTTGTGAAACAGCAGGCGGAAATGTTCGGCAAGACGGAGGAAGAGGTACGCTCGGAGGAAGCCGAAGGCGGCGTCATGGGCGCGATCGGCTGCGTGTTGCGGGACGATATGCTCACGATCGCGGAGGGACCCAAACACATTCTTCCCACGCTCACGCGCGGCACGCCGTTTGAGAGCGTCATGGCGAGCGAGGGGCTCATTCACGGGCATTTCTTCTACGGACACGGATTTTACGAAGGTTCTTCCATCCGCAAGATCGGCGATACCTATTACTTTATCTACTCTTCCGTGAACAATCACGAGCTTTGTTACTGTACGAGCCGCTATCCCGATCGCGACTTTGTCTATCGCGGCGTCATCATCTCCAACGGCGACGTGGGATATCGCGGCAGGACGGAGGAGGAGCGGGCAAACCATACGGCGACCACGCACGGCAGCATCGAGTGCATCGGGGGCAAGTGGTATGTGTTCTATCATCGCCAGACGCACGGCAGCGATTACAGCAGACAGGCTTGCGCGGAGCCCATCGAAATTTTGCCCGACGGGAGCATTCCGCAGGTCGAGGTCACCTCTTGCGGGCTGAACGGCGGGCCGCTCAAGGGCGAGGGAGAGTATCCCGCGGTCATTTGCTGCAACCTGACGAACGGTCACATGCCGCACGGCGGAAACAGCAGTTTTGAGGGCATTCCCATGGTGACGAGTGCGGACGGAGAACGGTTTGTCGGAAACGTGACTGCGGGGACGGAAGTCGTCTACAAGTATTTCGACCTTTCTCACGCCGCCCGCGTCTGCGTCAGAGCGCGCGGAAAGGGCGTGTTGGAGCTGGACGGCGTCTCCGCCGAGGTCCGTTCGGAAGACTGGAGCGAGGTGCTCCTGCCCGTTTCCCGCCGCGGCGTGCGCGAGGCTTTGCGCCTGAAGCTGTCGGAAGGGCGCATCGATATTTTGTCGTTCCGTTTTGAAGCGGAATGATTGCAGAGGTTATCTTATGGTCACGATCTATGACATTGCGAAGCGTTGCAACTGCTCTTCCGCCACGGTGAGCAAGGTCTTCAACAACGTCGGCAACATCAGCGAAAAGAAGCGGCGGGAGGTGCTCGCCGTCGCGCGGGAACTCGGCTATGTGCCGAACGTCACGGCGCGCAACCTCGTCAAGAAGCACTCGAACACGGTGGGCGTCCTGCTGTTCGTGGACGAGAGTCTGGGGCTTCGGCACGAACTGTTCGCGGACATCCTCAACTATTTCAGGAGCGAGATGGAGGCGAACAATTACGAGATCGTGCTCATCTCCGAGAAAGGAACGCAATGGGAGGGGGATTACCTGACGCATTGCCGCGCCCTGCGGCTGGACGGCGTGTTCTGTCTCTGCTGCAATTACAATTCCGAGTCCATCCGCAATCTGTTCGAAAGCGACATTCCCGTCGTAGGATTCGAAGCGCCTTCTTCGCTCTCCCCGTCCATCGAGAGCAAAAATTTCGAGGCGAGCAAACAGCTGACTGAATATCTCATCGCCCGCGGACACCGCGACATCGCCTTTCTCGCAGGTTCCGATCTGCACATCACGAGCGACCGCATCGAGGGCTATCAGGCGGCGCTCCGCGAGCACGGCATCCCCTTCGACGAAAGATTGTTGCTCCGTTGCGAGTATTTCAGCAACGATCAGGGCGCGCTGGCGACCAAATTGCTCCTCGGTTGCGGCAAAAAGGTGACTGCCGCAATGTATCCTGACGACTTTACGGCGATCGCCGCCTATCGTGACCTGGCGCGCGCCGGGATCAGGGTGGGGAAGGACATTTCCGTCACCGGATTTGACGGCATCATGATGGGGCGCATCGTGACGCCGCAGCTTGCGACCATTCGTCAGGATACCGCCAAGATCGGAAAGACGGCGGCGCATTGGCTGATGAAGCTCATCGAAGGAGAACAGATCGCGGAGCCGAGATTGCGCCTTGACGCCGCTATGCTGGAGGGAGACAGCGTCGCTTCACCGCACCCCGAAGGGTAGGCGAGGGCGGCAGGTAAAAACTTCCGCGCGGAACGATCCGATCATTGCCGCAGTTTTGTGCGAGCGCCCTCTTTCGGTGAGAGAAGTGCGATTCATCTTTCCCGCTGCGTCGATTTTGGTTGCAGGTTATTCGGTGCGGCCGTTTTTGCCCTTTGCGGTCGCGTCTGAACTTCGCCCGCGAGGGGCGCCTGAATGTGATATCTGTTTCGCGTGACGGAAAGACGGACGCGGACGGATGGAGCTTTTGAGTCGCTCTGATGTGATATCTGTTTCGCGCATGGCGGATTCGCCGCGTGCGCAGAACGTGCCGCAGAATGTTCTGCGGCACGTTCCGTGTCAGCTGCGTGAAAATTTCATAAAAATTTTTTTGAAAAACTATTGACAAATACGCGATAGTGTGCAATAATATTATTGCAAGGTAATCGATTAACTACAAAATCGGTTTTTTATTTGCCCGTTTAGGTAATCGATTAACTCAAAAAAATTAACGAGAGGTAGGTTGTATGAAGGGGAAGAAGTTTGCCACAGCCGCGCTTGCGGCTTTGATCCTCGGCACTTCGGTCGGCAGCCTCGCTGCATGCGGCGGGCCGAGCGAACTTGTTTACTGGTGTTTTGACGCCGACATGGCGAAACAGGTGACGGACTATTATGACACGGAAGAGCGCAATCTCGGCTATGACATCAAAGTGGAAGTCGTTCCGCTCGATCAGATGCTCAGCCGTTTGGACAATGCGTTCCGTTCGGGAAAAAATCTTCCGGACGTCGTCTCACTGGAAGCGGAGACCTTCAAAAAATACATTGACGGACAGCTCCTTGAAAATCTCGACGACATGAAAGATCTGACGTCGGATATGTACAGCTATACCGTCGAGGGCGCGACGGGCGAAGACGGACATCTCTATGCGCTCGCGACCAACGTGACGCCGGGCGTCTTTGCTTACAGGAGAAGCATGGCGAAGGCGATCTGGGGGAACGACGATCCCGAGTTTGTGCAGACGAAGTTTGACAGCTGGGAGAATTTTATCGCTTCCGCGAGAGAGCTTGCCGCGTTCACGGGCGAGGCGAACGAATATCCGGACGGCATCAAAGTCATTTCCTCGTACATGGACATCGGAAAGGTGTTCTGCGGTAGCCGCGAAGAGGGCTGGGTCAGCTCGGAAGGGAAGCTCGTCATCGATTCTGCCCTGACGGACGGCGAATATTCCATGATGGAAGTCGCGCGCATCTTAAAGGACGAAGATCTCAGCCATGAGACCACGTCGGGCGACGGTACCTGGTTCAGCGACATCTCCGGCAATCAGGTCTTTGGCTATTTCCAGGCGACGTGGGGACTCAACACCAACCTGAAAAACAACTGCACGAATTCTTCGGGCGGAAGTTCGGACGGCGACTGGGCGATTATCGAAGGCCCTGCGCCGTACTTTGAGGGCGGCACCTATCACGCGGTCATCAACGGTACGAAGTACCTGGAAGAGGCGAAGGATTTCGTCAAATTCTTCTCTACGGACGAGACGTACATGAAAAACTGGGCGAAGGAGCACGGCGACTTCATGAACAACAAGACCTACATGCAGGATCTTGTAAACGACGAGAGCGCGAACAACGCCTTCCTCGGCGGACAGAATCCCTATTCCATCTTCATCGCCGCGGCCGACAAGATCAACGGCAAGATCATCACCGAATACGACAGCGAGCTCAACGGTTACTTCGAAGCGTGGGCGACCAACTATGCGGAGGGCAAGTCGAGCGCGAGCACGATCGAGATGGCTGTCAAGGAGTTCAAGAACATGGTAAGCGCTTCCGGTCTTTCGATCCAGGTCGACTGATCTTTCGGAGGTAAGTATGCAAGAGTTCAGAGAAACTGCGATCGGCGAGGCGGCAGATCTGTCGCCGACCGCCGACGTCGGACAGCAGAAGCCGAAAAAGAAGTTCAAGTGGAGCGTCAACTATTACGGCATACTGTTTGTCCTTCCGTTTTTCATCGTTTACGGCATCTTTTCGCTGTTTCCGATGGTCTATTCGGTGTTTTTGAGCATCACCGATTACGAAGGGTACAATCGCGTCATCAGCATCATCGGGTTCGAGCACTTCGGCTGGCTGTTGACGCAGGCGAGGTTCTGGCAGTCGCTTCTCAATACGGTCATGATCTTCTGCATGAATTTCGTGCCGCAGATGTCGTTTGCGCTCATTTTCGCCGCAATGTTTACGGGCAAGACGTATAAAATGCGCGGAAAAGGGACGTTCAAGGCGATCTACTATCTGCCGAACATCATCACCGCGACTTCCGTCGCCGTCATGTTCTACACACTGTTTGCGCGCCCGAGCGGCGGCCTTTGGCAGCTGCTCGTCAAGATGGGCATGAGCGAGGAGATCAATCTCTATCTTCTGGAGTGGCCTTCGCGCATCATCATCGCGTTCATTCAGTTCTGGATGTGGTTCGGGAGCACCATGATCACGCTCTCTACGGGTATCCTCGGCATCAATCCTTCCGTCTTCGAGGCGGCGGAATTGGACGGCGCCTCGCAGAAAGACGTGTTCTTCCACATTACGCTTCCGCTCATCAAGCCGATCGTCGTCTACAGTCTCGTCGTTTCCACGCTGGGCGGGTTGCAGGTATTCGACATTCCCTATCTGTTCCTTTCGGGCGGCCCCGTCATGACGGGCGGCAGAAACGCGACGGAGACGATCGCGGTATATATCTACAAAATGGCATTTACGGGCGATATGCGCTATAACGTCGCGTCCGCGGCGAGCGTGTATCTGTTCATCATCTGCATGTTGGTCAGCTTTGTGCTCTTCCGAATCACGTCCTCGAGCGAGGAGCTCGAGCAGAGAAAGATCAACCGCAGGATCGCAAAGATGGGAGGGAAACGCTGATGAACGGCAACGAAGCTGCGATCCGCAGGGCTGCGAGACGCGAAGTCCCTCTGCGGCAGAGAGTCAAGCACGTCGTCGTGCAGACGCTCATCTATGTACTCTGTTCTCTGATGGTGGTGGTCTGCCTGCTGCCGCTTTGGTTGCTCTTTGTCGACGCGACGCGCTCCACGACGCAGATCAACCAGGGCATGAGCCTCATTCCGGGCGGCTATTTCGTCACCAATCTCAATTCGCTGTTGAGCAAAGACTTCCCCATCGTGCGGGCGTTTTTCAACAGCGTGCTCATCAGCTTCAGCTCGACGGCGCTGAGCCTGTACTTCTCGACGCTCACGGCGTACGCGTTCGTCATGTACCGCTACCGCGGGCAGAAGGTTCTCTGGTCGATCATTCTCATCCTGATGATGGTTCCCGGTCAGCTTTCGATGATCGGATTTTACAAACTCGTCGTCGATATGGGCATGTATGACACCTATTGGCCGCTCATCATTCCCGCGATCGCGGGGCCCGGCGCGGTGTTCTTCTTCAAACAATATTTCGACGCGAACTTCTCGAAAGAGATGGTCGAGGCGGCGCGCATCGACGGCTCGAGCGAGCTGAGAACGTTCAATCTCGTCGTGCTTCCGACGCTCGCGCCCGCACTGGCGACCAACGCGATCTTCGGCATCGTGAGCTCGTGGAACAACTACATGGGACCGTTGATGTTGCTCTCCAGCACGGAGAAATACACCTTCCCCATGATGTCTCAGCTCCTGAAGACCGATCGATACAATACCGATCTGGGTGCGATGGCGCTCGCGGTATTCCTCACGATCCTGCCTCTTCTCGTCGTTTACGGATGTTTCTCGAAGCTGATCATCCGCGGCGTCGCCGTCGGCGGGGGAAAGGAATAACAATCATAAGGAGGAAATATGATAAAGAAGGTTTTGACTGCCTGCGCAGCTGCCGTCGTGCTCGCCTCTTCGATATTTTCGTTGACGGGCTGCGGCGAGAAAAAACTGTGTAAGGTCTATGAGGACTATTTCAAGATCGGCGCGACCATGAACTTCGGCAATTACGTCCTTTACGACGACATTGTCGGAGAGTTCAACTCCATGACGTGCGAAAACGAGATGAAGTGGAACATTTTGCAGCCCACCGAGGGCGAGTTCAACTATTCGCTCGCCGATCAGATGGTGGAGTACGCGCAGGAAAACGGGCTGGGCGTCCGCGGACACTGCATCGGCTGGCACCATAAGGACGCGGTCCCTTCCTGGGTGTATGAGGGGACGTACGACGACGCGAAGGCGAGACTTCTCACCCACGCGAAGGAGGTCGTGACGCACTTCGGCGACGCCGTCTACGCCTGGGACGTCTGGAACGAGATGCTGACGGACGACTGGGATAACGACGACACCAACCTCTACCGCGTGAGCACGGCAGACGACGCGACCAACGGTTCCAGATGGCACGAGCTTGCGGGGCTTGCCCGCAACCAGTCCGCAGAGGACCGTCAGGCGGCGAACGACAAGATTGAGGAGCTCATCGTCGATACGTTTGCCGCTGCGCGCGAAGTTGCGCCGGAGGGAACGAAGCTCTATTACAACGAATATTTTGCGAACAACACCTACAAGGTGGATAAGCTCATCGTCATGCTCGAGCATCTCCTCGCAAAGGGGTGCGAGATCGACGGCGTCGGCATTCAGGCGCATTACGACATCACGTCCTTCGATCCCGTCATGCTCGAAGACATGATCGTGCGCATCAACGCGCTCGGGCTCGACGTGCAGATCACGGAGATCGATTTCTCGATGTACGATTACAACGCGGATACCGATCTTCGCTACACCGAGTTCACGCAGGAAATGGAAGAATTGCAGGCGAGCTGCTACGGCAAGGCGTTCGAAATCTTCCGCAAACACGCGGACAAGATCTCCTGCGTCACGCAGTGGGGCGTCGCGGACGACAGTTCGTATCTGTTCAACATTCCTGTCAAGAACAGGAACGACTGGCCGTACATTTTCGATGCGCAGCATGAGAAAAAGCTCGCATACGATGCGATCGTCGATTTTTAAGGAAGGGTGAAATATGAAGAGAAAAAAGTTCGTGCTCATCGCTTTGAGCGCGCTGATGGCGGCGACGTTTGCAACGGGCATTCTGACCGCCTGCGGCGAGGACAACGATGAGAGCAAACCCAGCGAATACAGCGAGGAAGACGGAATCAATTACTATTACGGCGACGGAAAGGACGTCCACCTGCAAGGCTGGATCACGTCGACGGACAATGCCGCCTGGACGGTCGAAGAGGGGTACACGGATACGGAAACTGCGGGTTCTCCCGTAGTGACCAAGCTCGGATACTCCAAAAACGACGCATGGCGCAATTTCGGCGTCAAGATAGATGGCAGATATTCCGATTTTGCCTATCTGAACGTGACGATGCGCGCGAAGACGCGCGGCAATTCCACGCGTCCCGTCACCGTCAACATGAAGATCGTCAATCCGATCACGGGCAAAGACGACATGAACGTCCTGGGCTCCGATTTGTACTTTGATGTCTCCTCCGAGGAGTATGTCACGTACACCTTTGCCATCCCGCATACCTATCTGCAGCTGATGGACGTCGTGACGGACGTCTGCCTGTTTCCTGATCCCGGCATCGCCAACAGCGATACGATCTATGCGGGCGACATTTACGTCAAGGATATGTGGTTCTCCAAGACGGCGCCAGAAGACGGCTATACGCCCGTGGACGATACCTGGAGGACGGAGGCATGGTGCGATTACGACGTCGTGCGCGGCGGCGGCAACGAAGCTGTCGTTTCCTTCAACGGCGTCAACGATTGGGCGAGATTCTATCGTCCCGTTCCTCTGGAGGAACTCGGCGACAACAATATGCTCAGATTGCAGTTCACTTCGGATACGATCACCCTCGGCGACGTGACGTATGAGGACAGCATCGAACAGTTCCAACTCGGCTTCTTCGGCGATCCGCAGAGCGACGGAATGTATTATCAGGCGTGGTTCGGTCAGTACAGCCGCGACGGTTTCTCCAACGGTTCGCATTCGAACAACGACACCGTCATGAAGGTCGAAAAGGACGAAGAGACCGGCGTCATCACGCTGACCTGTCAGGTCGCGCCTCTGCTCATGGATGCGGGGCTCGCAGGACATTACGATCAGCAGCTGTGGTTGCTCTTCAACGTCGAGTGCCAGCCCGAATATGTGCATGAGAACGTGCCGTTCGACCGCATCGGACAGATGACGATCCTCTCGTCGGAATTCTACTTCGATGAGAATCAACCCATTGTGGAGGATCCCGTCGTCAACGAGTCCGGTTGGTCAGGGACGTCTCCCAACTATGTGATTTCTTCGGAAAAAGCGGGTGTGGTGGCAAACGTCACCTATGAGAACATCGGCTATCAGACGTGGACGGTGCTTGCTTACGACGCGCAGGGCAAGGAGAGCGAAGCCAAGACGGTCACGCTCACGCTCCGCAACAACGGCGAGAACGACATCCACATCCGCGCCAGACTGGACAGGGCGGATGGCACCTCAGCTTCCGGAGACAGCGATTTGACGATCGCTCCCGGCGAGACCAAGGACGTCGTCGTCTCGGCGAACGATATTTATCGCACGATCGTCGTCTTCCTCGACAGTCATAACTTTGCGGGCGGCGCCGACGGCGAAAGCTACAGCGGCGACATGGATATCGTTTCGGTAGAATTTTCCGACGAAGCGGTGGAAGAGCCCGTCGTTCCCGATACCGTCAACGGCTGGGGCATTATAGACAGCGGAAAGAATTACTATACAATCTCCGAAAAAGAGGGCGCGCTTGCCAATATTTCCTATCAGAACGCGCCGAAGGAGCTTTGGACAAACCTGTACCGCGACGTCGCTGAAGGCGAGCGCGGCAACACGGTCAGCCTGACGCTTCGCAACAACGGGACGCAGCGCGTGCTGTACGGCGCGGAGCTTGGTTCGGAGACTTCGAGAAAGTACGGCTGGATCGAGGCGGGCGAGACGGTCACCGTCAAACTCACCAACCCCGAAGCGTACTACGTCATCAACCTGTTCCTCGATTGCTGCTACTTCGGCGGGGATTACGTCACCGATCAGGAGACTCTGAGCGGCAATGTGGACATCGTCTCTCTTGAATTTACCGACGAAGAAATGAAGCCCGAGGGTCCCGATTCCCTCAACGGCTGGAGCGTGGCGGCGTCCGGCAAGCAATATTATAACCTTGCCGAGAAGGATCGCGCGGAAGTCAACATTGCCTATGAAGGTCTTCCGAAGAACGCCTGGGCGAATTTCTCCCGTGAAATATCGGAAAGCGAGAGCGGTTTCAATACGGTCAACGTATTGCTACGCAACAACGGCACCGAGAGAGTGCTCTATGCGATAGAGCTTGATTCCGATGCGACGAGAAGGTACGGCTTTATCTATCCCGGAAGAACGGTTTCCATTTCGTTCATCACGGACGAACCTTATCATGTGATCAATTTGTTCCTCGACTGCTGCTACTATGGCGCGCCGTACGACACCGATCGGGCGACGCTGAGCGGCGACGTGGATATCGTGGAAGTCAAGTTCTTCGATACCGTGATCGAACCGGAAGCGCCGAACGCGGCGAACGGCTGGGGCGTGGTGCCCGGCGGCAACAGCTACTATCAGATCTCTGAAAAAGAGGACGTCGTCGCCAACATCGTCTATACCGACGTGCCCAAGGACGCATGGACGAATCTGTATCGCGACGTCGCGGCGAGCGAGCGCACAAATACCGTGAAACTGACTGTCCGCAACAACGGCAGCGAGAAGTTGCTCTTCGGCGCGGAACTCGGCTCGGATGCGTCGAGACAGTATGCCTGGATCGAAGCGGGTCAGACGGTCACCGTCACATTGCACAGCGGCGAGGCTTACAACGTCATCAACTTCTTCCTCGATTGCTGCTATTATGGCGGCGAATACGATACCGAGCATGCGACGCTGAGCGGCGACGTGGATATCGTCTCCCTCGAGTTTACGAATGAGCAGGGCGGCGATCCCGATCAGCCTTCGGAAGACCCCGATCAGCCCAACGAGGCAAACGGCTGGGGCGTCGTGTCCGCAGGCAGCGCCTACTATCAGATCAGCGAGAAGGACGGCGTGCTTGCAAACGTGGCATATGAGAACGTACCCAAGGCGCTTTGGGCGAACCTGTACCGCGATGTAACCGACGGCGAGCGGAAAAATACCGTGAAGCTCACGCTCCGCAACAACGGCGGCGAAAAGCTTCTCGTCGGCATCGACCTCGACTCGGCGGCAGACCGACAGTACGCCTGGATCGAAGCGGGTCAGACGGTCACCGTCACATTGCACAGCGACGCGGCTTATAACGTCATCAACTTCTTCCTTGACTGCTGCTACTATGGCGGCGAATACGATACCGAGCATGCGACGCTGACAGGCGAGCTCGACATTGTCTCCCTTGAGTTTACGGACGAACAGGGCACCGATCCCGATCAGCCTTCGGAAGAACCCGATCAGCCCAATGAGGCAAACGGCTGGAAGGTCGTCGAAAGCGGCAGTGCCTACTATCAGATCAGCGAGAAAGACGGCGTACTCGCGAGTGTCGTATATACGGACGTTCCCAGCGGACTCTGGGCGAATCTGTATCGCGACGTGACGGATGCCGAGCGGAAAAGCGTTGTGAAGCTCACGCTCCGCAACAACGGCGAACAGCGCGTGCTCGTCGGCGTGGAACTCGGCTCAGAAGCGACCAGACAGTACGTCTGGATCGAGGCGGGCGATACGATCGACGTCGAACTGAAAAACAGCGACGCGTACACCGTCATCAGCATGTTCCTCGATTGTTGCTATCATAGCGAAGCTCCCGAGTATGCTCCCGTGCAGGAGAAAATGAGCGGCGACGTGGATATCGTCTCCCTTGAGTTCATCGACGAGCCTGCGGAACCGGACGACGGTTACGTCTGGGGCGGAGACGCGGCAAATCTTTCGGTCAGCGGCAAGACCGTCACCCTGCACGATCTTCCGATCGGCGCATGGCAGAACATAAATACGGGCATCTCGCTCGAAGCGAAGCCCGTCAAGCTCACCCTTCCCGTCACGAACAATACCGATCACATCGTCAAATTCAAACTGAGCGTACAGGATCAGAATTGGCAGCAGATCGGCTCTGACAGCGATCCTTCCGTCGTATGGCTCGAAATACCCGTCGGACAGACCTGGGATTTCGTGCTCAGCCTGACGGCGGAGCAGGCGGGCGCGGCAAAGCACATCATGCTCATGATCGATTGCTGGACCACCGGCAGCACGGTAGGAAGTACGGGCGAAGCTTGTCCCGCAGGACCGTATAACGGCACTGTCGTGATCGGCAACATCAAGGTCGAGTCGACGGCGACGGACGTGCAGGTCAGCTGGCAGACGGATAAACCCGAGCAGGTTTCCATCAACGGCGAAGAGATCTCTTACAGCGGCATCGCTCTGGGTGACTGGGTCGGCGCGAACGGAGCGGTGACGCTCGGCGCGGGACAGACCTCTATCGCTCTCACCGTCAGAAACGACGGCGACCATGCGATCAGGATTCACGCTTCGGCTCGTCCTTCCGATTGGAGCGGCGAGTTCGGCACACAGAGAACGATCGTCGGCGTGGGCGAGACGGCTGTCATAACGCTCGCTTTGTCAGAGGAGGAAGCGGCAAAGACGGGTATCGTCGTGCTGTTCCTCGATTGCTGGGAAAGCTATATGGATGATTACGCTTCCCGACCCCAGGATGAGCAGGACGGAGATCTGACTTCTCTTTCCGGCAAGATCACGATTCTCGGCGTGCAAACGTATTGATAAGGAGTGCAAACATGGGTTTTTCTGAAAACTTCCTTTGGGGAGCGGCTACCGCTTCCGATCAGGTAGAGGGGGCCGCCTACGAAGGCGGAAAGGGCAAACACATTTGGGACGTCGCTTGCGAAAACGGACATTTCGTGTTTGACCGCCACACCGCAAAGGTCGGGTGCGATCACTATCACAGATTCCGCGAGGACATCGCGATCATGAAGCAAATGGGACTCAAAGCTTACCGATTTTCGGTAAGCTGGACCCGACTCATGCCTTCCGGCGTGGGCGAGATCAACCCCGAAGGCGTGCGGTTTTACAATGAATTGATCGACGCGCTCATCGAAGCGGGAATCGAGCCGGTCATGACGCTCTTTCACTGGGATTATCCCTACGATTTGTTTTTGCGCGGCGGTTGGCTCAATCCCGATTCGCCTGCCTGGTTCGAACACTACGCGAAGGCGATCGCAGAACTGTATTCCGACCGCGTCAGAAAGTTCATCACCGTCAACGAGCCGCAATGTTTCATCGGCTGCGGACTGTATAAGGCTGAACACGCGCCGTTCCTGACGTATGCGCCCGAAGAGCCGCTCCCCGCATGGCACCACACGCTGTTGGGCAACGGGCTCGCGACGCGGGCGCTGCGCAAGTACGCAAAACAGCCCGTACAGGTGGGGCTCACCGTCGCGACGGACGTGCTCATGCCTGCGACGGAGGCGGACAAGGAGCTCGCCGCGCGCGAGAATTTCATCCTCCGCGGGGACAATTTCTTCAACAACGCATTGTTTACGGACCCCGCCGTGCTCGGCAAATATCCCGAAAATCTGGCGAAAGAGTTCGGGGCGAACTTCACCTATGATCAAAAGGACATGGAGATCATCAAGTGCGACCCCGACTTCATCGGGCTGAACATCTATCACGGCGCTTATGTCACGGCGGACGGAAAGGGCGGCATGCGCCACGTCACGCCGGGCATGAACGTGCCGCGCACGGATATGCGCTGGACGGTCTCTCCCGAGAGCCTGTATTACGGGCCGAAGGCGTTCTACGAGCGCTATCGCCTGCCGATCTACGTCACCGAAAACGGCGTTGCGGTCACGGAGTGGCTGAGCGAAGAGGGGAAGCTGAGCGACCCTTCGCGCATTGCTTACATCCGCAGTTATCTCAGACAGCTCCGCCGCGCCGCGGACGACGGGGTGGACGTCAGAGGTTATTTCTACTGGTCGCTGCTCGACAACTTCGAGTGGAAGGAGGGATTTTCCAAGCGATTCGGCCTCGTGTACGTCAACTTTGACACGCAGGAGCGCACGCCGAAGGACAGCGCGGCATACTACGCTTCCGTCATCCGTTCGAACGGAGAAAATCTCTGATCGACGTCGATCCTTCAGTTTTGCCGTTATTCCCCTTACATACAAACGCAAAACTGTGTGTTTCGAGGCTCTGCCCGATATTCGGGCAGAGCTTTTCGTTTCCTTTTTTGAACGGCGCAGCTGCATTTCTGAAAAAGTGAGGGAAGAGCTGTCGTTCGTGCGGGGAAAGGGCGATAAAAGGGAGGTCGGCGGAGCGAAAGGGGAAAAGAGGGCGGAAACAGGCTCGGCTGAGCGCCGAAAATCGGGTTTTCCTCTCTGCAATTGAGCGGGAGATGTTTTTTTACAATTTTATTACAAGTTCGTGAAAGGGTTATTACAGCTTTTTGCTATAATAAAAAGGTAATTTTTTCACGAAGGAGAAATAGCATGGAATTTTCAGGTTTGACGGGTTCGATGAGCGTCATGCTGCTGCTGATCGGTCTGGGCGTGTTCTTGCTCGGCTTCAAGTTCCTCGGCGACAGCATCGAAAAGCTGTCGGCGAGCAAACTTCGCGCGCTCTTCAATAAGGCGGCGGGCAACCGATTTGCGGGCGTCGGCATCGGCGCGCTCGCCACGGCGATCGTGCAGTCGTCGTCCGTCACCACGGTCATGGTCGTGGGATTCGTCAATGCGGGCGTCATGACGCTGATGCAGGCGGCGGCGGTCATCATGGGCGCCAATATCGGCACGACGATCACGGGTTGGCTCGTGTGGCTCAATCAGTTCAACGTCATGACGTATGCCATGCTGCTGACGCTGGTCGGGCTCGTCATGACCATGATCTCCAAAAACAACAGCATCAACACCGCGGGTACGCTCGTCGCTTCTTTGGGACTCGTCTTCGTCGGACTTGAGATCATGTCGGGCTCTATGGCGGGGTTCGCCGAGCAGGAGAGCGTGGTCCACGCACTGCAGGCGGTCAAAAATCCGTTGCTCCTGCTGTTGATCGGCACAGGCATCACGGCGGTGGTGCAGTCGTCGAGCGCGGTGACTTCGGTGCTCATCGTCATGGCGCAGGAGGGGCTCGTCGTCGGCGGCGGCGGCAACGGCATTTTGTTCGTCATCATGGGGACGAACATCGGCACCTGTATCACGGCGGTGCTCTCTTCTTTCGGCGCGAACACGAACGCCAAGCGCGCCTGTCTGTATCATCTTCTGTTCAACGTCATAGGCACTCTCATCTTCCTGCCCTTTGTCTGGGGGTTCGACGGGATCTATGAGGACGTGCTCATGCGCTGGTTCCGTCAGCCCTCGACGTGTATCACCTTTTTCCATACGTCGTTCAACGTGATCTGCACGCTCATTTATCTTCCCTTCGTCAAATACCTCGTCAGGCTTACGGAGCTCGTCATTCCCGACGGCAAGCGCCACAAAAAGAACGCAGGGGAAGAAGGGTTCATGGACAAGCGTCTCATGCTTACGCCTTCCCTTGCGATCGGTCAGCTCGTCAAGCAGACCGTTTACACCGCGGAAATCGCAATGCAGGGATTGAATACGGCAGTCAAATCGTTCGTCGAACGGGACGGCGGCATGGCGCAGGAGGTCAAAAAGGACGTCGCAAAGGTGAACGATCTCTCCAAACAGATCACGGATTATCTTTTGGAAGTTTCGGCAAAGGACATTTCACTGTCGGACGAGAAACTCGTCAGCAAATTGCACAACGACAACATAGACATCGTGCGCATTGCGGACATTTCTGACAATATTTCAGGATATACGATGAAATCCATTGAAAAGACGATCATGTTTTCCGAAACGGTGAAGCGGGACATCCTTCGGCTCATGGACCTCCTCAACGTTCAGCACAGGCTCGTCGCGCACATCGTGAGCGAGAACGACATCGAAAAGCTGTCCGAGTCCGACCGCATCGAGCGGGAGATCGACGGAACCAAGAAACGGCTTCTGGAGGAGCACATGCAGCGCATGGTGCGCGGCGAGTGTTTTGCGGAGAACAACAGCCTGTTCGTCAGCCTGATCTCCAACATGGAGCGGGTGGGCGATCATCTCAGCATCATGGCGCACTCTGTGGAGGAACTCGTCTGACGGGCGCAACGAAAAAGAGCAGTCTTATGCATGCGAAACTTCGGCTTTTTGTTCAGGCGCGGCAGCGCCGCGAGGCAAAGCGGGATATTGCGGGCGGAGCGTTGAATCGCTCCGCTTTTTCGATTGCCTCGGACGGTGCAAGGGGACGCATTTTTTTGCAAAACATTCCGCAAAAGATTGCGTTTTTGGCATGATTTGTACTATAATAAAATCCGCGTTCCGAACGGCTGCGGTCGGCTTTGACGGGAGATCGGAGCGCGCTTTGGCACTTTGCCGCTCTCGCTTCGAACGTCTCATCGGGGGCGAGCGCGGGTGAGGCTTTGGGAGAATGGATATGTATTTGCTTTTGCTCGCCCTCATCTATATGGCGTTTATCAGTCTGGGCTTGCCCGATTCGTTGCTCGGCTCGGGATGGCCCGCCATGCACGGAGATCTGAACGTCCCCGTGTCGTATATGGGCATTGTGACGATGGTCATATCGGGAGGCACCATCGTTTCCAGCCTGCTCTCAGACAGGCTGACGAGAAAATTCGGCACGCGCGGCGTCACGGTCGTCAGCGTGTTCCTGACGGCGGTCGCGCTGTTCGGATTTTCGTTTTCAACCAAATTTTGGCAACTCATCGTCTTTGCCGTCCCTTACGGCTTGGGTGCGGGCGCGATCGACGCGGCGCTCAACAACTATGTCGCCCTTCATTATAAGGCGAAGCACATGAGCTGGCTGCACTGTTTCTGGGGCGTCGGGACGATCGTCAGTCCGTTCGTCATGAGCTATTCGCTGGGACATTCGAACTGGCAGGGCGGCTATCGCATCGTCGGCGCCATACAGCTCTGCATTGCACTGGTGCTCCTTGTCACCTTGCCCGTCTGGAAAGTCAACCGAGGCGTGAGCGCGGAGGAGCAAAACAGCGTCGGGCTGTTTGGCGCATTGAAAATCAGGGGCGTGCCGTTTTTGCTCATCGGTTTTTTTGCCTATTGCGCGGCGGAAGCGACGGCGATGGGCTGGGCGAGCACCTATTTCGCGGAAGTAAAAGGCATCTCCGAAGAGCGGGCGGCGCTGTTTGCATCGCTCTTTTACATCGGTATCACGTCGAGCCGACTGATCTGCGGCTTCGTGTCCGACCTTCTCGGAGACAGAAGGATGATCCTTCTGGGCGTAAGCATTCTGGTCTGCGGTATCGGTCTGCTTCTGATCCCCGGGCCGACCGCGCTTGCCGTCGCGGGGTTTGTCGTCATCGGGTTCGGGTGCGGGCCCGTCTATCCGAGCATCATTCATTCGACGCCGAACAATTTCGGCGAGAAAAATTCGGGCGCGATCATCGGCATTCAGATGGCGAGCGCGTATGTGGGTTCGACGTTCGTACCGCCGCTGTTCGGTCTGCTCGGCAGGCGGCTCGGGTTTGAGATCATGCCTTTCTACCTCATCTTTTTCGTCGCCTTGACGATCGTCATGACGGAGCTTACCTTTCGTCTCACGCAGGGCAGGAAGCGGGAAAAAGCGACGCTTGCAGAGAAAAAAGAACCAGGACGGAAGAAGTGAGAGCAAGGCAAACGTTTTTGCGATTTCATACACATAAAAATCGATCGGAAAGGGATAGACGAGCCATGGACGCATAAAAAGGCAAGGAGTGTGACTGTGAAAATACCGCGCGGGCGTGAGATTTTTTGTACGGCAGACAAATACAGAGGGGGCATCTTTTTATAAACCGCTCTCTTAAAACGATAAGGGGAAAGACATATTTGCCAAGCGAACCCCAAAGTTTGGACAAGAAATTAAATCAAAACAAAATTAGGTTGTTCGGTAATGAGTTCGGCATTGCGCCGAGCTCATTTCTTTTAGTTTGCGAGAAATTCTTTTATTGTTACAATAAAATATGTATTTGTTTCTTCGACTTTAAATTGCATCACGCCTGGCACAAGTTTCTCAAACGATTTACTTGCACCGAAATCTCTGTTTAGCAGGTTTTTCGCAACTTTTTCGCAACTTTCCTGACCTCTCCTTTGTAAGAATGCGCCTAACTGTTGCGCATTTTACCGTTGATATTCAGTTTTTTCATGAGCTTTAATGCCGATTTTTGGTTTATAAGTATGCCTTTTGTTCGCAACTCCTTCGTTCTGCGGCGGTAACCGTGCTGTTGTTTGTTTTCGGTCAATACTTGCAATATCGCCTGTTTTTCCTTGTAGTACTTATTCTTTTAGCTCCCTTTTTGGTAGTAATAGAACGCGCTGTGGGCAAGAGCAGAGTTCATGAGCAACATCTTTAGCTTGTATTTCCGCTTTGGTTCTATTACCGTCCTGACTTTTTGCCGTTCCGTTCCTCTCCTTGACTAGGGCGTCTGATTTTTAAATATACCAGTTTCGTCTCCAAATATTCGTTTCACTCTTTAAGACTATGGTTTTCGGCAATTAAATCTTTTTTCACAGACGTATCTAACGGTTTCTTCCTTGATCTGTTTGCGTTCTTTCTGCTCTTGCGTTCTTCCATGAGCTCCGCAGCTCCTTCTTTCAGGTATATGCGACCACACTTTGAGTTGCGAACGGAATCTCAAGCAATTTTTCTTTGTTTTTACTCCTTGGTATTTCTTTACTGTTTCAATATAATTCATGCAGTTTTTGCGTATATTAAGGATAACGGATATTTTCAACTCTGGCAGTTACTTGGTGTTAATTCTTTTTTTCCCTTGACATGAAAATATGCATCTCCAAAAGTCTGTCCAACTTTTGATGGCATGTCATCTGCTGAGCCGTTATCCATACAATTTCCCTTTCTCGACATGTTTTGAATGATATGATACGGCTGTGATCTTAAGATCGCAGCCGTATCATTTTTCGCAGTCGGCGATAATGTCACATTTTTTTCGGCGGACGATCAAACGGAATCTTATCGTTTTGCTCTTGCAAAAATTCGGCAAAAAATACAGCAATTTGTTAAAATTATATCAAAACGCGCAAAGCAAAATGCCAAAAGGCGTTGTAACAGGGAAAAAGGCGGCTTAAAATATATGACAAAAGATAGTTTTCAGAAAGTTCACTGAAGTAAGAGCTATATCAGTTTTGCATGTTGACATTTTCTGAAAATCTATGATATAATCAATTAAGCAAAAAAATCAAACAAAAGAGTACGGGAGTGCGGACGAATGGGAAATGAAGTAGCAAACTACAAAAGCGTATTTTTCAGCTGGAGCGGCGTAGACAGAGCAATCAAAGATAAGTTTGTCAAAGGCTTGAGAAAGTATCTTGGCGGCAAAGATACGGTTTGGGAATCGGACAGCGATTGTCACGGCGGAATCACGGATGCGTGCAAAAGCGCAATCGAGAGCGCTGCGGTGTTTGTGGTATTAATCAGCGAATCAGCAATTCAAAAATCAAAATGGGTCAAAGAGGAGATCGAGTGGGCGAAACAGCATTACGGAGATGCGTACAAAAGATTCATTGTTTCGATTTTTTGGTCCGGATATCGAACGAGTGAGGAGCCTTATGGATCGCTTTACAGGGAAACGTCGGGGATTGAGAATCATGCCGGTCTGAAAATGCCTGACAGCGAAATGATTGAGCAACTTTGCGAGAAGGTAGTTACGGCGATCAACGAGCACGGAGTGGAAAATTATTATGCGAGCGATTTGTTTTCGAAGGAGTCCATGCTGGATCTGGTACAGGAAAACAGCGAAGACGTGCGCGACGGGCGGTGCAATTTCGACGAGATCTGGACGGAACGCACGGTGCGGGAGCTGGACGAATACG
>CALVME010000064.1 GCA_944342055.1 uncultured Clostridia bacterium
ATAGAGGTATTGCGTTTCCGCGTTGCTGTCCTTCAAAACAAGGTCGCCGCCATTCACATTGAACGGAGTATTGCCCGCAAGCGTTACGGTTATTTTGCAACCGTTGAGGTCGAGCGTGATATACTGACCGCTTGTGACCGTAATAGCGCTGTCCATATCGACGTTGTTCCAAAGGGTGATCACGGCGCGGTCGTCCTCGGAAGTTGTAAGGCCGCCTGCGTAGTTGAATGCTTCCGCTACGGAGGCGAAATATTTCGTTTCGCCGTCAAAGACAACGCTCAAATTTCTATTATGAATTGTTAAGCTAAATTCTGTTTCGTACCAGATCTTTTGTCCGTCGACAAGTCCCAAGCTGATCGCCTTTATGGTATAGGCGCCGGTATCTTCGGGAAGCCCCAAGACGTAGTCGATGTCTCCGTCCGCCTTGTACGAGTAGACAAACGTTACGTCGGTTACATCTTCAATGACGAAATCTATACCTGCTTCTATGGGAGATGCGTCGTAAACGATCTCTCTCGCTGGCGTTATCGTCACTGTGCCGTTTTGATATACGGCATACGGGAAGCCTTCCCGATAGTCGGCGTCGAACGCCGTGCCGAGAGAAGATATGTCTTGCGCACTGTAACCTTGAGCAATGTTCAAAGGCTCTTCGCTGAAATAGCCGCCCTCGATCGAAACGACGCCGCTACCCGCCGCGATCGAGCCGTTGAAATAGCCGCCGAGCACAACGAGGTCGCCATTTACCGTAACAACTCCACCGAATTTGTAGCCGCTGAAATCGAGCGTGACATACGCTCCGCTTGCGATTTCAAGCGCCACCGGACCTTCAACGTCTTGCATAAGACGGATCAGGGCGCGATCACCTGCAGCAGTCGAACATGAATTTGCATAGTCAAACGCGTTCGAAACGGTGGCAAATCCTATCACCGTGCCGCCATAGGCAACGGTTGCCTCTGCCTCGGAAATGGTCAAGTCAAACGTCGTTTCATACCGAGTCTTCTGACCGTCAACGAGTCCCAAGCCGATCGCCTTTATGGTATATGTACCGACTTCCCGAGGAAGCCCGTTTGTATATTCACCGCCGTCCGTCTTGTACGAATAGCCAAACACTGCGCCAATTGCGCCCGAAACGGTGAAGTCTACGCCCTCCTGTACGGAGTAACCGTCGCAAAGAATATCGCTGTCTGCCTTCATCGTGACCGTACCGATCTGATATACGGCATACGGAAAGTCTTCCAGATAGTCGGCGTCGAACTCTGTGCCGAAAGCCGAGATATCGTAAACTCCATGATTATCGGCTATGTACTCTGCGGGCTCTTCACTGAAATAGCCGCCCTCGATCGAAATCGTGCCGCCGTTGTTTTCAATGCCGCCGCCTAAATAGCCGCCTTCCATGGTGAAGCTGCCGTTCACAGACACGCCGCCTGTGACAGTACCGCCTTTCATCAGTAAGGCGCCGTTCACAACGACGTCGCCCGAAATTACGCCGTCCGTAATGTTGCTGTCCGTCAGGAGCAAGTCGCCCTCAACCGCGAGCACCGAGCCACCGCCCGCTTTGGCAAGCGTGTTGCCGTCTAAATCGAGCGTGATATACCTTCCGCCTTGGATCGTAAGAGCGTCGTCGAGTTCAAGGTCGACAAAAAAAGTAATCAACGCGCGGTTGTCCGCAGAAGTCGTAAGCGTATTTGCATAAGCAAACGCCTCCGAAAGAGAGGCAAATCCTGTGACCTTGCCGCCATAGGCGACGCTTGCCTCCGCCTCGGAAATGGTCAACTCAAATGTCGTTTCATACCAGATCTTATTCTCTGCGTCAAAGCCCTGGGCACTTATGGTATAACTGCCGATTTCGACGGGGAGCCCCGAAATAGTATTGCTGCCTCCCGACGTCTTATACGAATAGGTCAACGTCACGCCTTCCGCGCCCGAAACGGTAAAGTCTACGCCCTCCTCTACAGGGAAATCGTCGTAAACGCTGTTTCCGTTTGCCGTTATCGAAACCGTGCCGTTTTTATACACGGCATACGGGAAACCTTCCACATAGTCGGCGTCGAACGAAGTGCCGAGGGAAGAGATGTCGTGTCTGGAATAACCGGACGCAATATAAGAGAGCGCTTCGCCGAGATAGCCGCCCGAGATCGAAACCGCGCCGCCTTTGTTTTCAATGTCGCCGCCAAAATAGCCGCCTTCCATGATGACTTCGGCTTTATCGGACACATACACGCCGTTGCCGTTTTTCGAAGTGTTGGAGATGATCGAGCCGCCGATCATCGTAAAGCTGCCGCCACTATATCTCACACAGACGCCGCCGCCGCGGCCGCCGTTGTACGAATATGCCCGGTTACCCGTGATCATGCCTCCTTCCATGATAAAGGAGCTGTCGCTGCCCACATATACGCCGCCGCCGTTTGAAGCATAGTTACCAGCGATCACGCCGCTCTTCATGGTAAACTTTCCGCCGCCGTACACATTGAAGCCGCCGTTGCCGCTGCCGTTATTGCCGCCCGTGACCACGCCGCCGTAAAGCGTACCCTTTGTACTTGCGCTATTGTATGCAGATTGCCAACTTTCCGTGCCGTTGTCCAAAACGTACTTTCTGTTGCTATCCGCATAATAGCGGTGTTCGGTTACCGGGTTGCTGTCCATTAGAATAAAGTCGCCGACTATATCCAACAGAGCACCCGAATTCGTCTTGGTGAACATGTAGCCGTTGAGATCGAGCGTAATGTACTGCCCGCTTTCAACCTTATGAGTGCTGTCACATTCAACATCGGCCCAAAGAATGATCACGGCACGATTTTCCGCAGTCGTCGCAAACCCTTTTGCGAGGTCGAACGCATACGATACCGTGACGCAGTCATATGTTACACCGTCAAATGTAACGGTCAATAAAGCTTCACCGTGAATCGATATAACAAATTCTTTTTCACAGTAGATCTTGTTCGGGATATCCTGACCCGTTACCTTTATGGTATAAATACCGACATCGGTAGGAAGCCCGTTGATATAGTCGCCGCCGCTTGTCTTGTACTGATACGTCAGCGCAACGCCGTCCGCCCCTTCCACGAAAAAGTCTTCGCCTTCCTTGATCGGAGCACCGTCGTAGAAAAGATTTGTTTCTATGGTAACGACAACATTTTTATATAAGGCATAGGGGTAGCCTTCTACATAATCGCTGTCAAATGCCGAGCCGCCGAGCTTGGAAATGTCAATGACGATAATGTCATCCCTAAAATCATTGTTCAGAGAGTTATAAGTCGATTCCGTAAAATAACCGCCGGAAAAGGTAACGGAGCTACCTTTATAAAAGCTCCCGTCCAAATAGCCGTCCGTCATTTTGAAGGAACTGTTTTCGCCCACATATACGCAGCTGCCGCTTGATGCCGTGTTGTCCGCGATCGTGCCGCCGTTCATGATGAAAGAGCTGCCTGTATACCTTGAACAGACGCCGCCTCCGTTGTTGGCGGTGTTGCCCGAGATCGTGCCGCCGTTCATCGTAAAGGAGCTGTTGCTGCTCAAATACACGCCGCCGCCATAGGAAGCCGCGTTGCCCGCGATCGTGCCGCCGTTCATCGTAAACTTGCCGCCGCCGTACACATTGAAGGCGCCGCCGTTGCCGCTGGCATTGCCGCCCGTGATCACGCCGCCGTTTACGACACCCTTATTTTCAGCAGAAGCATCGCCATATGCGGTATCCCACTCGTCCGTGCCGTTGTCGAACACATACTTTCCGTTGCTGTCCTTATAATAGAGGTATTGCGTTTCCGCGTTGCTGTCCTTCAAAACAAGGTCGCCGCCATTCACATTGAACGGAGTATTGCCCGCAAGCGTTACGGTTATTTTGCAACCGTTGAGGTCGAGCGCGATATACTGATCGCTTGTGACCGTAATAGCGCTGTCCATATCGACGTTGTTCCAAAGGGTGATCACGGCGCGATTGTCCGCAGAAGTATCAAGACGGCTCGCATATTCGAACGCGTCTGTCATCGAGCCGCAAGAAACCGTGTCGCCGTTAAAAGTAACAGATGCTACAACTTTTTCGTAAATCGATAATGTAAATTCTACGTCGCAGTAGATCTTGTTCGGGATATCCTGACCCGTTACCTTTATGGTATAGTGACCGATGTCGGCAGGAAGCCCGTCGACGTATTCGCCGCCGCTTGTCTTGTACTGATAAGTCAGCGTAACGCCGTCTACCCCTTCCACGAAAAAGTCTTCGCCTTCCTTGATCGGGAAGCCGTCGTAAAAAATACTTTTTTCATTGTTCACGACAGCATTTCTATATGCGGCATACGGGTAGCCTTCCACATAATCGTCGTCAAATGCTGAGCCGCCGAGCTTGGAAATGTCCATGACGATCATACTGTCCGTAAAATCATTCTTCAGAAAGTTATAAGCCGATTCCGAAAAATAGCCGCCGGAAACACGAATGGTACCGCCATTCGAAATTCCTCCGTTGAAATATCCTCCCGTTATATTCACGGTGCCGGCATTCACATACATGTTGGCGCCCTCATACTGAGCCGTGTTGCCTGAGATCGTGCCGCCATTCATGGTAAACGAGCCGCCATTCACATACACGCCGCCGCCATAAGCAAACGTCGAGGTGGTTGCAGCAGTGTTGCCCGCGATCATGCCGCCGTTCATGATAAAGGAGCCCTTTCCGCTCACATACACGCCGCCGCCATAGTTCGCCGTATTGCCCGCGATCGTGCCGCCATCCAGGATTAAGGTGCCGTTCTCCACATACACGCCGCCGCCATACTCCCTACATCTGCCGCCGGTGATCACGCCGCCGGAGTAGGTTTTATCCCCCACCGTGTGCTGTGTGGTCGAGTCGCAATCACATATGGTAAGCGTAGCGCCATTCGTAACGGTAATTACGGAGAAGCTGTAAGTACTATCACTACTACCACACGCAAGGGAATGTCCGTTCAGGCAGAGCGTTGCATCGCCGGTGACCGTTATACCGTAAGGTCCACGCCAGATATCGTTTTCAAGGTAATAATTACCCGCCGAAAGCGTGCCGTCCGATGTCGTTACTTTCGTCCAGCCCGTGTGGTCTGTATGCGTCACAGTCACATTGTCTTTTTCTTCCGCGGGAACGTATGTTTTCGGCGTGCCGAAAACGAGCGCCAATACCGCGCACAGCGCTACAAACACACACAAGATCGCCGATAGTGCTATTCGTTGCCCTTTTTTCAAATTCATAATCCCTCCACTTAGTCAGCATTTTTTGCAAAGAATGTTGATTTTGTTGTTTGTAGAATTTTCCTATTATGGTATTTTATAGTCTATCATCCTTTCTTCAAAAAATCAATCTGTTTTTCAAAAAATATCACATCATTTTTACCCCTTTTATCGGTTCCTGTCGAAACAGGCAAAGAGAGCCTCCTCCGCCTTGTTCCGCCGAACACATACAGAAGCTTAAGGACAGCGCCTCCCTTCCGCAAAACAGCCAAAGATCGGGAACACTTTCGCTCTATCGCACAAAAAAAGGGAGCATCAAGCCTTCCCTTTCTCTGCGCCGAACGCATTCATTTTTTGTCCCAAGCCATGCGCCTGCGCGCTCCTTGCGGCGAAAAGCCTTCATTCCGCGTTCGCCAATCCCTGCAGCATGTCTTTTCCCGTCAATCGCACTGCGGGAAGGAGTGCGGCAAGCAACGAAGCAAGCAGCGACAGAGCCACGACGCCGACGATCGAAACGGCGGAAAACCAGGCGACGACCATGTCTATCTGAAACAGACGCCCGATCAAAGCGTTGATGAGCGGATTTGCCGCGACGCTCAAGCCCGCGGCACAAACGCCGATCGTCCCGCCGAACGCGGCGCTTTCGGCAAACGCGATCCTGACGGCTATCCCCTTGCGCGCACCAAGCATCCGCAAAATCAGAACGACGCGCGTCTTGTCGTCCAGAAGGATGGAGATGAACTGATACAGAACGATGACCGCAAACGCGCCAAGCGCGCCGCTCAAGCCCGCGCACCAGGTTTTGAGCGAATTCACGTCCTTCCGATAGTGCTCGACTTCTGCAAAGACATCGGAGACATAGGTGTCGGATTTTTCCAAAAACGCCGCCAGCGCACGCGCCGTCTCCCGCGAATGGTCGCCCGCAAAGTAGAGCGCGTCCGCCCCGTATCTTTCAAAATACTCCGTATAGAGTTCCTCGGACACAAACAGCGCTCCGTGCCAATCCGCCATGTCGTATTTTGCACAGGCGTCAAAGCTTCCGCTCACCCGCATGGGACAGTCCGAATTGTCATAGACGCCGCTCACGAGCACTTCGCGCGATTCCGCGCCGAAGGGAATCAAAAGGCGCCTGCCCGCCAGCTCGGCATATGAGGAGATCTCCTCTGTCTCCTCGCCTTCGAGCCAGCCCGTCGCGACAAGCGCGTTGGCAAAGCAGGACGAAAAGGCGACTTCGCTTTCCCCGCGCGGATACCCGCCGACCAGCCATTTGCCTTTTTTCCCCGATTCCGCCTCGGACGAAAAATAGGCGACGGAAGTGATGAAAGCCTGAACGTGAACATGGTGATCGAGTTGATATTGTCTTAAACGCGCTTCCCATTCTTCGGGAGCGTTCGGAAGCGAAAGCATCCTCGCGCTTAAAAACGAAGAGCCGACATAGATCACGCCGCCGTCCGACAGAGCGAGCTCCCAATCGGGTCTGCGTTCAAGTATCTTGCCTTCGTTGCTCGTGATCCGAAACAAATCGACAAGTTGGGCATACGTCTCCTCTTTTGCACGCTCCTCCGTATAGCGGGAGAGGGTGATCGCGCTCCCTGCGAGCGCAAACGCCGCAACCGACAGAAAGAACGCGATCAAAAGGCGCGCGGGATGCGCGAAAAAACCGGAGAACACGACTTTGCCGAACATCTTTGCCGACAGACCGTTGCGCACCTTTCTCATGCTCTCACCTCCCTTCTTTTCCTGCCGAAGATATGTGCGGATACGCCGAATCGGAGACGATCCTGCCGTCCGCGATCTCTATGATGCGATCCGCATACTCGTCGGCAAACTCTCTGTCGTGCGAAACCACGACGACCAGCTTTTGCTTCGACAATTTTTTGAGCAACTGCAAAATGCTCTTCCCCGTCGCATTGTCCAGCGCCCCTGTCGGTTCGTCGGCAAGGACGATCTTCGGATCCTTGATGATTGCCCGTGCGATCGCCACGCGCTGCCTCTGTCCGCCCGAAAGCTCCGTCGGTCTGCGTTTTTCCATGCCTTCCAGCTCCACCAGACGCAACGCCGCGCCGATCAGATCGTCCGAAGCGTTTTTTCCCTGTAATTCCAAAGCGATCGCCAGGTTATCGCGCACGGTAAACGCGGGAAGCAGATTGTACTCCTGAAACGCAAACCCGACCGAGCGATTGCGAAAGTCGTCAAAATCCCGCTCGGAAAAACCTTCCGTCGACATGCCGTCCACTTCAAGCCGCCCCGAATCGGCTCGGTCGAGTCCGCCCAATATGTGCAAAAGCGTGCTCTTCCCGCTGCCTGACTTGCCCAAAATAAAGACCATACCCGTTTCCCCGAAATGGACGGTCACCCCGCGCAACGCCTCTACCGCCTCGCCTTTGGAGCGATACGTCTTATGCAAATCGATCCCCGAAAACATTCAACCCCTCCTCTTCTTTCTTTCCTTCCTCGAAAGCACGATCACCGTCGGCGGATAGCGCAAGATCGCGCGCACGCACAGCGAACCGGATGCGATCGGGATCCCCGCGCTCAACAAAAGCAAAACGCCGATCTGCAACGCGCCCACGCGCATCAGGCGCACGGCGCCGAGGGCATAGCCGCCCGCCAGCCCGCAGACGACCCAGATCGTCACGGCGAGCGCAAAAACAAACACCGCCGCGCCGATCCACAAACATTGCAGCAGAAAAATGCCGTAAATATCCGAACTTCTCGCACCGAGAGATTTCAGAATGCCGATTTCGCGGCGCTTCTTATCGATCGACGCCGAGATCAGGGCATAGGACAGCAATACCGAAAAGCTCCCGAACACCGTCCCCGCGAAAGACAGCGCGACGCGGTAGGCATAAAATTCCCCGTTCAATATGTTGGCGAGCACGTCCAGTTCGTGCTCCTGCGACAACAATAGGACTTCCGAAGGCGGGACGGTGCCGGAAGGCAGTGAGAGAATTTCGTTGTAAGTCTTTTGGTAAAGCGCGATGCACGGCTTCACGCGCGCTTCGCTCGTCCCGCGCGCGGCAAGGAGCGCAAATGCGCCCGTCTGTCCCGTCGCCGCCGCCCAGCTCTCGCTCACGAAAATTTTGTCGTGCAACCGCCACGGATAATCGTCCGAAATACCTCTGCAGCCCGTCTCCACGACGCCGACGATCGTCACAAGATAGAAGGGCGAACCGTTCCCGTACCCGCTCGCCTGCCCCGCCAACTCGCCTTTCAGCGCGATTTTCTTTCCGATCAGGTCTTGGGCGCATTTGATTTCGCAGACGAGCGCGTCCTCCCTGCGCGGGATGTCTTCCGCGTTGACGATGCTCCATGCGGGAAGCGCGGGATCGTACCCCGATTCCGCGTACGGATCGTTGTAGACGGGCTCCACGAAATCGAGGGAAGCGATGTCATCGTACAGACAATATCCGCGCCGCACGAACTCCGCCAGCTGACACTCGTTGATCGCGATCTCGTCCGCGCGGACGGGGAGCCGCCCCGCCAAGATCTTCCCGCCGCACTCGGCGAGCAGAGCTTCATCCAGACAGACGCAGGACTGCTCCGCGCACTCTCCGTTCGTCGAAAGACAATGCTTGCCCTCTTCTCCGCGATGCGCCGCAAGATAATCCGTCTCGTACACGTTCGTCTGACTGTTGCTGAGCGCAATCTGCTCGTTGTACGAAAGCGCCGAAGCGTATCTGTCATAGTCGGCATAATACCAACAATGCAGAACGGGACTTTTGTCAAAAATGCCAAACGAAACGTCGCGCTCGCCCGAACGGTCGTAGACGCGCGCATAGCCGATCGAAGTGAGAGATTCGATCTCGGCGATCTCCTCCTCGGAGAGCCAAACGGCGGTATCCCGCGTCTGCGGTCCGGCGACGGAGACATATTCGAACAGACTGCCCTCCTCCTTCACGTTGTTGCTCCAATCGAATTTGGCAATCGAAAAAACGCTGTCTTCCGAGGACAAGAACAGCTGCGACTGCGTTTTGGAATAGTCGAGAAAGGTACTCGAAGCGCAACCGAACGCAGAGGCACACACCGTCAGGAGCAAAACCGTCACAAAGGTGCGCAAGAGATTCTGTCCGATCGAATGCAAGCTCAGATACAACATGTGTCTGAACGAAAGAGAATGTCTTTTCATGGGTACCTCCCCGATTTTTCTGTCAGTCTGCGCCCGTCCCAGACAGACGCAATCCCTTTTTGCGCTTGTTGCAAGTCCATGATAACAAATCAAAAAGCCAAATACAATGCTTGGACGATAAGTGGTAGCAAAACGGCAATATGTGGCGCGTAGGCGTCGGGCTTCTGGAAAATCCATGTCGCCCGATGCTCGCCCTCTTCCTTGTCCTCATCCTGTCGGAAGAAAACAACCGCACGCAAAAAAGCCATCGTCGTACCGATGGCTTTTCTGAAATTATGTTTTGGAGAAGCGGGCAGCTCGCAGGAAAGACGACGCCTTTTTCGCGCCTGCCTGCAAAATCTTGCCCGAAAGGACCGAACGCATCGCGCATATGTTCACGCGTCCGTCCCGCGCAGACCGCGCCCGTCGCCTCACAGAAAAAACGGCTGTCGTGCGCGAGCGATCATATATCCTTTTCCGAGACCTCTTTGGGATACTCACGCATTTCGTCGGGCTCGTGCAGAGGGTCCCACACCTGTGCGAAGAACGGATCGACCTTTGCCCGCGCGCCGTAGTTCCAGCTCTTTCTCTCGCACTCGTCGCACCAGTGTCCGCCCTCCAGGACGAGGCGGGGGCTCGCCGTAAATTTGTGTCCGAACGCACACTCGAACTCGAGCGGCGTCGTCCAGTCGCCCCGCTTCATCGCCTTGCTCAAAAGCTTTCCGCCGCGGAACTCTGCCGCACGCTTCATGTCCTCATAGCAAAGCTCGCTTTCTGGTTTACTCTCGTCGTAGCCGTGATCGATGGGCACCACTTTGTCCCAGTCGGTGAAGTGCTTCATCTCGGACAATTTTTCGGGGAGCGCCTCCCAGCGTCTGCGGCTGCCCCAGTAGGCGTCGATGTGGTCTTCCACGTTGTCTTCGATAAAGTGCAACGTGCCATGCTCCGTACGGGCGAGCTTGTCGAACTTCTTTCTCATGATGCCGCCCATCAGCTTCTGACCGCCGGGAAGTTTGCAAAGGACGCGGGATACCGTGCGAAGCCCGCCGAGCATCTCAAGATAGCAGTCGTAATAATACTGCATGGAGTCCTGTCTGAAATGCAGATAGTGTTCCAGCTTGTCACTGTCGAGATAATAGTGACCGTGGAAGTTCAAAGTCGCCTGTTTTTTGGGGCTCAACACATAGTCGAGTTTGGTCAGTCCGATCTCACCGTAGAGCTTTTTGAACATGGAATAGGTATCGATCCTGCAACTCTCTCCGCCGCCTATGTTGTAGATATGTCCCCAGAAGCTTTCGTCCAGCGTCCCGTCGTAAAAGAATGCGCAGAGATGTTTCATCGCCCTTGCAGAGTCGCGGTCGGAACAGTATTCGAGCACGTTGTCAAAGCAGTTGTGGAACATGATCGCATCGTTGATCTCACTCATCGCTTTGCCGATGATGCCCGTCTGACGGAGGGAGATCCAGTATTTGAGACCGCTCTCGATGACGAGCCGCTCCGCCGCCACTTTGGACACGGCGTAGTAGTCGAACATGGAAGGCTTGATGGGATCGCCCACCCTGCCCCAGTGAATGGGCGGCATTCTGTCGCCCGTCTCCGCGACCGTGCCGATGTAGACGAGGCGGGTATGCTCCTGCTGACCGAGCTCGAATATAGCGTCAATGATGTTTTTCGTCGAGCCGTAATTGACCTTCATCGCGCGCTTGGGATGATAGTCCGCGGCGGGAGAGACAAACGCCGCGATGTGCAGGACGATGTCGCAATCCCTGACGCACGTCCTCACTTTGTCGTAGTCGTTGAGATCTCCCCAGACAACGGTGAGTCCTTTCGTATCGAGATAGGGCGCGAGCAGTTTTCTGTTCTTCTCGGAATCGCGGGCAAGGATCACGATGTCCTGCTTATCGGTGTCTTTGAGCATCTCTTTTAAGGATGCAAAGCCCATGCCGCCCGTGGCGCCCGTGACAAATACACGCTGTTTTTTCATGCTCATTCACCCTTCATGGCGACGATCTTGCCCGCCTTGTTGTCGAGGATATCGGCGCAGAGCCTGACGGAATCGCCGATCGCCGCCTCGATGTCGTCCGCCTGCACGCCGAGGAAGTCACACCCCTCTTTCTTGTCTATAAACAGCTCGCTGCACTGCAATTTGGTGAACTTGACCATATTGAGACCGCCGTCGATGCCCTCTTTCTTCTGCTTGCGGCGAAGCTGAATGCCGCCGATCGTATAAAAACAGTTGGGGATCGTCTTGACGGGTTTGTCGGGACAGCCGAGGTATTTGTGGCAAACCTGCAGCATCTGCATCCAGTTCATGTTGTAATAGCCGATGGGATAGCACTTGCCGCCCTTGTTGCGCTCCAACGCGCCTGCGATCGCCTGTCCAACCTGCTTTACCGTGACCATCGTGCTTCCGCCCTTCGGCCACAGCGTCGCATTCTTCATGGAGCGAATGCTCTCCACGAGGAACACCCAGACGGGTTTGCGGCCGGGCTGTGTGCCGAAGATATACGGAAGTTCCAACACTGCGACGTCAAAGCCTTCCCCCGCGAAGGACATTGCCGCCTCTTCCTGATCGATTCTCGAACGGATATAAGGGTGATGCTTCGTGAGCTTCCATTCGGGATACTTTTTTGCAAAATACGAAAAATATGAACCGAGGATGACGGAGTGCTTCACGCCGCACTCCCTGGCGAGCTTCAGAAGCCTCTTGACAGGGTCAATGTTGTATTTTTTGTACAGATCGTAGATGGGAGCAGGTCCCTCCACCCTTTCGTCTACGCCTGCGGCAAACACGAAGCCTTCGCAGCCTTTCATGTGTTTGCGCACTTCGTCGTCGGACATCTCCAGATAATTGCCGTATTCGATCTTCATTTCCTTGGGCAATACGGCGCCCTGAGGAAGGGGCGGCAGAGCGACGCTCGAAACCTGATGCCCTCTCGCGATCAATTCTTTCGCGGCCTCCGAGCCCAAAAGCCCCGTGCCGCCGATCATAAACACTTTCATACGATACCTCCTGATTTCTTTATTTGATCGCCGCTTCGCCCAAACGCAAACCGCGGCGCTCCGCTTCTGTCCCGCGCGGCGGGACAAAGTACACAATGCCTGTTTTCAGCCGAACGCGGTCAGGTATCGAGCTCCTTGCACAGCCGCAGGATCCTGCTCGCGCTCCGCTCCGCGGCGCGACGATCTGTTTTGCCCGTTTTCAGCGCTTTATACAGTTCTTCGAACTGATACCGATCGCCCGCCATGATGAGATCGTTCTCCGCCGCGAGCACTTCGCCCGCGACTGCCTGCCCCCTTGCGACGGTCTGCCAATCCGTCATGACGACGCCGTCGAACCCGAATTCCCCGCGCAACACGTCGGAGATGAGATCGTGCCTGCTGTTGACGTAAACGCCGTTGACCTTGTTGTAGCTCGACATGACGCACTTGGGATGCGCCTCCCGCACCGTCCGACCGAACGCCCGCAGATAGATCTCCCTCAGCGCGCGCTCGTTGATCTCGCTGGAAGACTTCATGCGATTGTCTTCCTGGTTGTTGCAGCAATAGTGCTTGATCGTGACCGCACAGTTCGGATTTGCCTGAACGCCGAGCGTCAGCGCGCTCGCCATCTTTGCGGAGAGAAGCGGGTCTTCGGAATAGTATTCGTAATTTCTGCCGCATAGCGGAAAACGCTGAATGTTCATGCCGGGCGCCAGCCAGATCTGAACGCCGAACTGACGCATCTCTTCGGCGGTCGCCGCGCCGATCTTCTGCACGAGCCCGGGGAAGAAGCTCTGCGCCTGCACGGTCGCGCTCGGCCATGCCGTACAGAACTGGTTGACCGTCTTTGCCTTCCTGCTCTTTTTGCTCCAGATCTTTTCGATCAGGCGGAAGATGCGCTTCGACTTGACGAGATCCTGCGGGATCCTCCCGCTCATCTTTACCTTGCCGCTCGGCTCCACATAATATTCCATGGCGAGCCGCAATCCCGCGGGGCCGTCCGCCATGACGGCGGGGCGATATCCGTATTTTTTACAGGTTTTTTTGTGTATCTGCCCGCAGGCGCCGGGCACGTCCGCGATGTTCCCGCGCATGATCGCGGGATCTCCCACACAGAGCGCGGCGAACTCCTTGTCAGACATCTTTGCGATCTCGGGCAAGATCGGTTCTTCGGCGGCGGGAGCGTATTTCACGGCAGTGACCGCATCTTTGTCCAGCGAAAGCGTCTCGCCCTCCGCCTCTCCGCAGAAGCGCACGGGCGCGTCGATCTCTCTGACCCTTCCTTGCGCCCCGCGTATGGGCATGCATTCGGCGACGCAATGCTCTTCTCCGATCGCGACGGTCGCGACGGGAAGGGTGTTGCGAGAACTGTTTCCCACCCTCACGACATAGTTGCCCGCCTCGAGCACATAACGGGAACGCGCCTCGTCGTACGCCGCGAAGTTCTTCAGATCGAAGGACAACGACACTTGCTCCGTCTCGCCCGCGGCGAGCTCCTTCGTCTTAAAGAATGCCGCCAGCTGCTGATATTCTCTCTTCAGCCTGACGGAAGGACAGGAGAGATAGACCTGCACGACCTCTTTGCCTCGCTTCGTCCCCACGTTCCGCACCAAAGCCTTGACACTCACTTTTGTTCCGTCGAGCGCCGCCTTGGCGTCAATGCCGAACTTTGTGTACGAGAGCCCGTACCCGAAGGCGTACTGCGGTTCCACGCCAAAAGTATCGTAATAACGATAGCCGACGTAGATACCCTCTTTGTAGATCTCTATGTCGGTGTCGCCGTTCAGATAACTGTAAGAATCGTGGCAAGGCAGATCGGACAGTTTTTTCGGCCAGGACGCCGCAAGCTTGCCGCTGAAATTGTATTCCCCGAGCATAAGCTGCGCAAGCGCCAATCCGCCCGACTGTCCCGCCTGCCCCATATAGATCACCGCGCCCACATGCAGGGAAAGGATTTCCTGCATATCGATGCATGCGCCCGCGTTGATGACGAGGATCGTGTTCTGATAGCGCTCTTTTAGGAGTTTCACGTCGGAGACCTCTTTGTCGGAGAGATAGTACTCCCCCTTCTCGGCGCGGCGGTCGATGCCCTCTCCCGCCTGGCGCGTGAGCACATAGATCGCCGTATCCGTATCCGAGAGCCTGACGTCTTCTTCCGTGATCTCGCGTCCCGAAGGGTAGATGATGGGAAGGGCGATGGCGTTCAGCAGATCCCAGAATCGAAACACAGAGTAACGCCTGGAGATCTCCGCGATCTTTTCGTCGCGTTCTGCCTGCTCGGCAAACATTTTTTTGTCGCAGTCGTCCAGCCAGTCCTTCGTGGTGACCTGCACGCCGCACCGCTCCAGACCTTCCTCAACGGAGATGCTGGCGCGGTTGTTCACTTCACCGCTGCCCGTTCCGCCCTTTGCGGTATGTCGGGCGCCCGCACCGAACAGTGCGACCTTTTTCACCCGCAGAGGCAACACTCCCTCGTTTGCAAGCAACACGATGCCCTCCCGCGCCGCTTCCAGCGCAAGTTTCGCATTCACGCGCTCCGTCTCCGAAGCCGCAACACACGCTTCCTTTTGCATTTCTCTTCTCCTTTCCGTTTCCGATGATGTCCGACGCAAGAATTGCGTCCGACGTTCCGTCCATTACGGTTTGCCCATACGCAGGCACGAAACCGATCGATTTTGCTATCCTGAAAAATTGTACAATTTTTTTCGCCATTAGTCTTGCATATTTGTTTTATTTCCGTTATCTTTGTTTTCTTTTGTGCAATCTGTCGGAAACATCCGAAGTTTTTCCGCCCCGGAAATATATTCCGCAGACAGCGAAAGAAAAAGGAAGGCGCGTGGCGGCGACGAACGCGAAAAAGAGATCCCTCGCGCTGACAAGGGATCTCTCATACGGCATTCGCTGTTCGCAAATGCCGGACGTGGGGGCTGATTTGATTCAAAGGTTGAACTTCTTCTTCACCTCGCCGCGCGTGGGAATGGAGCTCTGCGCGCCGCGCCGCGTCACCGTGATTGCCGCCGCAGAATTCGCATAGCGGAGCGCCTCCGAAACTGCGGCGCCTTCCGCCAGCCGTACGGCAAACGCCCCGCAGAACGTATCGCCCGCCGCCGTGGTATCCACCACGGGCGCCTTGACGCAGTCTTCGCAGACGATCTCCGTCGGCGTGAGACTGCAATACCCCTTCTTGCCGAGGGTGACGACGATCCGTCGGATGCCCGCGTCGAAAAATATATTTTTTCCGACGCTGATCTCCCGCATCTTCGTATAGTGCTCATATTCCGTCTCGTTGGGGACGATGACGTCCACATAGGGAAACCAGGGAACGATCTCGTCCGTCGCGGGAGCGGGATTAAGAATGGTGAACATTCCCTTCTTTTTTGCCTCGGCGAGCGCATAGCCGATCACTTCGGTTTTGTTTTCCAATTGCGTGAGAAAGATGTCTCCCCTCTTTGCGCGAGAAAGGAGATTGTCCACGTCCGATCTGTCCGCGCAGGCGTTTGCTCCCGCGTCCAGAACGATCCGGTTGTCTCCGTCAACCACGGTGATCACGGCGACGCCGGAGGAAATCTGCGGAAGCACGCGCACCGCATCTGCACAGACGCGGTTATCGCGCAGGGAGCGCAACAACATTTGCCCGAACGCGTCCTCCCCGACGCAGCCGCCCATAAACACATTGCCTCCCAGCTTGCCGCAGGCGACCGCCTGGTTCGCGCCCTTGCCGCCCGGATTTATCATAAATCCGTCTCCGTGCATGGTCTCGCCCGCGCGCGGAAAATACGGAGCGCGAATGACCAGATCGACGTTCAGACTTCCAAACACGAAAATATTTTTCATAGACACAATTTTTTTCCGATCCTCACCGTATCTTCTGCGAGCACACGGATGCTCAGGCTCTTTACGTTCCGCATATATGTGCGGAGCTTATCCCCGATCGGGGCAGTCCACGACTCCTTCAGGGGCTGCTTGTTCATGATCGCAAGCGCCGTCGCGATCTGCGCCGCATTGCAATCCACGTCGTAACCGATCTGCGCGATGATGTGCATCGTCTCGTCAAAGTCTCCTCCGCCGAAAAACAGAGCGACCACCTCCGCCGCCGCATTCGGATACGCATGAATCCAGTTATAGCGTTCATATTTCTTTTCGCAGGGCTTCCAGGCGGACAGCCAATCCCCGTGCCGATAACACTGCGTGAGCGCAAAATTCAACACAGAGTAATATTCGCTGTCTTCGGGGATCGCCGAAAGCGCCTCGTGCAAAAGCGTCAAGACGTCCGATGTGACATAGGCGAGGCTGACGAGCACCGCGTTGAACACCTCGCCGAGCACGCCGTTGTTGTGGTGCGAAACGCTTCCGTCCATAAAGGCGAGCCGCGCCGCCTCTTTGGGGTTTCCGGGCGCCACCATGCCGCATACCGCTCCGCGCATCTGCGCCCCAATCCATTCGCGATACGGGTTGTTGCGATATCCGCTCTCGGGGGGATAGATGCCGAGCTTGAGATTCTTGAGGGCGACGTCCTCCGCCGACCAGCCAAAAGGCACGAGCGCGAGCCACTGGTCGGCGATGTCGTCCGCCGTGAGCGCCTTGCCGCGGTCGTCCGCCGCGAACAGGAACGCGAGCTCGTAGGTAATGTCGTCGTTCATCGTGTTCGGCGTGCGCGGATACGTCCTGATCTGTCCGAACACCTTTGTGATGTTTTCCGTGGTATAGCCCTCTACCGCCGTACCGAGCGCTCCCGCGCAGATCTGCGCCACCCAGCCAAGATGCGTGCGTTCAAAATAGTCTTCGCTCTCCATGTCGTACGGATGCGCCGCAAACCGCACCGCGCTCGCATACCGTTCGTAGCTGTCGTAAATCGTATATTGCCAATAGGGATGCTCAGGCACCTTCGGCGCCTCGCATATGAGCCTGAACACCTTTCCGCAGAGCATCGCAAGCTTTGCATAGTCCCGCGACTCGTATGCCTGCATCCCCTCTTCGATGAACGCCTCCGCCCTGCTGACATCGTAACCCATGTTTTCCATGTCCTGCATGGCGGCGACGATGACGTGTTCCTCCGCACCCGATCCGGGCACGTTGCTCTTCCATTTCATATCGTTGAGATGATCTTCCAGCGACTCAAAACGCTCGCAGAGGCTCCAGCCCTGCTCTTCCTCTTCAAGCACGACGGGGAGCGCGTTTTTCATCGTTTCCAATTCATATTGCCAAGCTTTTTTCATCTGTTTCTTCCTTTTTTGCTGTATTTTGTCCCCCGCGCCTTGTCCGCTCCTCCCGCGCCTTTCGGATCGCGGCGTAGATGATGAGCGCGATCAGCGTCATGACGTAGGGAAGCGTATTGAGCAATTCATAGTACTGCGCGCCGAGCACCGCCTGCGAACCTAAGGCGAAGCTGTCCACCACGCCGAAGAGGAAGGCAAACACTGCCGTGAGCCAGGGAATGCCCGCGCCCATCGCCTCGGCGGCGATCCCGATGAATCCCCTTCCGCCCACCATGTTCACAGAAAAGTAGGACAGGCTCACCATCGAGAGATACGCCCCTCCCATGCCGCAGAAGAGCCCGCAAAGCACGAGCGCCTTCGCCTTCTGCGCGTCGGTGCGGATGCCCACGGACGCCGCCGCCTTCTCGTTGAACCCCGTCGCCTTGATGTAGGCGCCCGTCTTCGTGCGGTTGAGGAGCAGCGTGAGAAAAACGAGCGACGCGATCGCGAGATAAAACAGGAGATTTTGTCCGAAGAGCGCCTTTCCGATCAGGGGAATGTCCGAAAGGAACGGAATGTGCAGGGAGGGAATGACTGCGCTCGGCGCCCCGGACGAGTCGCCCTTGACTCCCAACACCGTATAGAGCAGGAACACGCACATGCCCGTCGCAAACGTGTTGAGCGCGATGCCCGAGAGCGTGCCGTCCGTTCTGAGCTTCATGGCGGCGAGATACAGGATCATCGACATGCACACGCCTGCCGCAAGCGCCGCCAGCAGTCCGGCAACCCAGCTGTTCGCAAAGTGGCTGACGAGCGCGCCCGTCACCGCCGAGACGGACATGGACCCTTCGATGTTGATGTTGAGCAGGCGCACCTTGTTGGAGATGAGCGCCGCAAAGGAAGCAAAGACGATGGGCAAAGCCGCCGTAATGCAGGAGAGCAGAAAGTTTTCCGAAAAGATAAATTCTAACATGCGTCCTCCTTTTTCTGTCTGTTCATGGCGGTTTTCACCCGCTTCAACAGCGCCGTCGCGCCGAAGAGAATGATGATGATCGCCTGAATGATGTAGATCACGTCGTTCGGCACGTCTCCGATCCGCGCCATATTGAGCGCGCCCACCCTGAGATAGGCGAGGAAGAAGGAAGCGAGAGGCACGAGGAAGGGATTGTTGTTCGCCATGATCGCGATGACGAATCCGTCAAAGCCGTATTGCGGGAGCGCCTCCCAGTCGAAGCGGTAATAGTTGCCGAGGAAGAACGCCGCGCCGCCGAATCCCGCCACGCCCGCGCCGATGACCTGCGAATAGACGACGGGCCGCTCGGTACGGATGCCCACATACTCCGCGAAGGCGGGGTTGTCGCCCGTCATGCGGATGCGATATCCCCACTTCGTCTTGAACAGGAAGATGCCGCCCAGCACGGCGATCCCCAAGGCAAACAGGATGGACGAGCTCAGATCGTTGTCATAGTCGAGGAAGGGCAGTTTCATGTTCTCTTCCAGGAGCGGCGTCTTATAGATCTCGTCCGAAACGACGACGTGATGCAACAGATACAGCACCACCCACAGGACGATGAAGTTGAGCATCAGCGAGGAGACAAATTCGTTCACCGAAAGTTTCGCTTTGAGTTTTGCGGGGAGATATCCGATCGCCCCCGAGACGAGCGCCGAGACGAGCATACAGACGAGCGGAAGCAGGAAGAAGGGCAGGCGCAGGGCGGGCGCGAGCCACGCCGAGACGAACGCGCCCAGGTAGAAAGCCCCCTCGACGAACATGTTGAACTGTCCGCAGCGCGTCATGATACAGACCGCCGTGCCCGTGAAGATGAGCGGCACCGCCTGCGTCACGACGTAGCTGAGAGAATAGGCGTCCTGGAAGGGCGAGAGAAAAAATATGGAGATGTTCTCCCATGGCGAATCGCTGCTGATGCAGATCACAACGACGGAAGAAAGGATCGCGATGAGGAACGCAATCGCCGTTTTGAGCGCGCCGAAGAGAAAATTCTTGCAGGACTGCGTGTGCGTCCAGGCGCAGAACGCATCTTTCCGACTCTGCAGAAACGCCGCAGCCTTCTTTGGTATCTGTCTGAAACATGTCTTGATTTTGTCATTCATTTGCGATCACCATCCGTTCCACGCCGAGCATGTATCTGCCGAGCTGTTCTTCGCTTGTGTGCTTCACGTCCTCTATCTCCGCCGTGATCTCTCCCTCGTGAAACACGAGTATTCTGTCCGCAAGATCGTATACCTCGTTGAGATCCGCCGAGACGAGCAGGACGGCACATCCCGCGTCCCGCATCTCCACCAGTTTTTTGTGAATGAAGGAGATCGCGCCCACGTCGATCCCGCGCGTCGGCTGATCGGCGATCACCAGAGACGGTTCGCATTCAAGCTCACGCGCGACGACGACTTTTTGCATGTTGCCGCCCGAGAGCAATCCCAGCTTTTGCGACAGCGTCCCCTTGATCGAATATTTTTCCATGCGCTCCCTGCATTTCTGCTTCATGGCGCGCGCCTTCAAAAAACCGAAGCGGTTCTCTCTCTCGTAATCGAGCGCGATCAGATTGTCGTAAATGGACGCGCCGACGTCGCAACCCGTGCGGATGCGGTCTTCGGGGATGTTCGCGACGCCGAGATCGCGTATCCTGCGAACGCTCCGCTTTCCGATGTCCTCGCCGCAGACGCGCACCTCTCCCAGATAGCGGCGGTTGAGCCCGCACAGCGTCTCCGCCGTCTCGCGCTGGCCGTTCCCCTCGACGCCCGCAAGACAAACGATCTCGCCGTAGCGCACGCGGAAGCTGACGCCGTTCACGACGTTCTTCCCGCCCGCGCCGAAGACGATCAGATCGTTCACTTCCGCCGCGACGCCTTCGGGAGAGGACGGCGTTTTCTCCGTCTGCAGCGAGACCGCCGAGCCTACCATCAGGCTCGAAATCTCCTCTTCCGTCACGTCTGCGACGCGATACACCCCGACGCTCTTCCCTGCGCGCAGGACAGTCACCCTGTCGCAGATGCGCTTGATCTCGTTGAGTTTGTGCGTGATGATCACGACGCTGCAGCCGTCCTCCTTGAGGAGAAGCAGCTGATGAAACAGTTCGTCCGTCTCCTGCGGCGTCAAGACCGCCGTCGGCTCGTCGAGAATGAGAATTTTCGTCCCCTTGGAAAGCACTTTCAAAATCTCAACTTTCTGCGCCTGTCCCACGGTGAGCTCTCCGCATTTTGCGAGCACGTCGACGGACATATTGTACTTTTTTGCGAGCTCTCTCGCCTCGGCGATCATCTGCCTGTCGCGCAGAAAGCCGAATCTGTTTTTCGGTTCGCTGCCGAGATAAATGTTCCGATATACGGGAAATTCGTTGACCAGCATGAAATGCTGCCATACCATGCCGATCCCCGCCGCCTGCGCGTCCCGCGGGGAATGCAGAGAAACCTTCTGCCCGCGCAGCAGAATTTCTCCGGAAGAAGGCTTCTCTGCCCCGCAGAGTATCTTCATCAGCGTGGATTTGCCCGCGCCGTTTTCCCCTGCGACAGCATGGATCTCTCCCTCTTCCAGCGAAAAGCTCACGTCGTCGTTCGCGCAGACGCCGCTGTCGTAGATCTTGGTGATGTGTTTCATTTCCAGCAAAGGACGCATGCCGTCACCTCCTTTCCGCTTACTTGGTCGGATCCAGGCTGTCAAACAGCGCGTTGAGCTCTTCGCTCGTCGTATAGCGTTTCAAGCCCGACTTGACCTGAATGCTTCCCTCCGCGATCCCCGCCATGAGTTCGGAGACGATCGCCCTGTTTTCCTCGCTCAGGATGTTGCAATAATTTTCGTTTTCCACGATGCCGATCATGCCGTCTTTGATGCCCAGCTGACGGAGCACGCCGTACTCCAGCGTGCCGTCGAGGAACGCCTCGCACGCTTCGTAGAGTGCGACGTCCACCCGCTTCAATACGGACGTGACGATGCGGGAAGCCTTCTCGGGGTCAACGTTCTCATAATACGCATACTGATCGCTGTCGACGCCGATGGCGAGTTTTCCCTTTGTCTTTGCCGCGTCAAAACAACCCAGCCCCGCCTGCGACGCCGCCTGGAAGAGCACTTCCACGCCCTGATCGTAGAAATTTTCCGCGATCTGCTTGCCCTTCGGGCTGTTTGTAAAATCGCCGATGTAGCTGTTGTACGCCTTGACGTCCCAATTCTGCCTCTCGTTGATCGCGACGATGCCCTGCATGAAGCCGTATCCGAAATCGTTGATGATGTCGTTGCGGCTTCCTCCCACGAACGCCGTATTCTGTTTGCCCGTCTGTTTTGTGAGCAGTGCCGCCACCGCGCCCGCAAGATATCCGCCCTCGTTCTGGTTGAACATGATGGAATGGACCGTCGGATAGTTCTGCGCGGCGTTGTCCTTGATCTCGGTATCGAAAATGATGAACCGCCTGTCCGCATATTTCTGGCGGGAGACGAGTCGCTGCAGCGGTTCGCGCATGTCCGTCGTGCCGACGATGATGAGATCGTACGCCTCGTTTGCCGTCTGCGTCAGCGTGGACTCCCATTTTGACGTATCCGTCGAACCGAGCTCCATGACGTTGACTTCCACTTCGGGATGATCTGCCTGAAAGCGCAGCATGCCCGCGTTGGCGGAATCGAAGAAGGACATATCGCCCAGATCGCCGTTGATGATGAGCGCGATGCGCGTCTTGCCGTCGTTCAGATCGGCGGGCTCGTTGCCGGACGGTCCTCTCTCGCCGCAAGCCGTGGCTCCGATCAATACGGAGACAGCTGTCACTAAAAACAAGGCAATTTTACGTAATTTTTTCGTCATAACTCCCCCTTATGTGTTCTTGCACGGAAGGGGCGGCGCGTTCGCCTCGCCGCCTCCGTCCCCGCGGCCTCATCAATACGTCGAAGCCACATACTCCCACAGCAGATACATTCCGTCGACCAGGCGGTACTGATTGCAGCCCCAGTTGCCCATGACGCCGTTGACGCTCCAGGACCAATACATATACTGTCCGTCGATCTCTTTGTTTTCATAGTCGCCGATCTTGTTGACAAAACCTGCGGAAAGCCCGTCCTGCGCGATCCCCTTTTCGCTGAGCGCGGCGGACGTGAATTCGTTCGCCCACATGTCGTCGGAGACCAGCGTTACGGTGCCGTCGTACAGGACGTCGTCGCCCGCCTGAATCTTGACGTAAACGGTGTAGGTGGGAGCGTAAGGTCCGTGTCCCGCCACCTCGTACGTCGTGCTGTCCTCCCCAGGCTTCCACATCCACTCCGGTCCCGAACTGCAAGCAGTCAGCGCCAACGCCAGAACCAGCGTGACGAGCGCCATCATCGTTGCTACAAACTTCTTTTTCATGAGTATTTCCTCCATTTACGGCTGAGCCGTTATTTTTCGAAAAAAATGGGATTGGTGATCGCATATTGCGCACCCTTTCCGAACACCTCGATCACGATCCAGTCGCCCGCCTCGACGACGAGGCGGATGGGTTCGGAATAGAGCGTGCAATTCCCCGTGGGAACGGTAAGCTCTGCCTCCCCGTTCTTCACGATCTGAATGCTCTCGATGCCGTCCCTGCAGAAGATCTCCGTATCGATCGCGATCTCTCCCGTCTGCGCCGAAGTCTGACCGTAGACGACGCCGCCTACGCTGCAATTGACGACAGGGCCGTTGGAAAGAAAGCTGTTGCCCTGTCTGACCGCATTCAGGACGGATTCCTGATCGATCTCCCCCTCCAGATACAGATAGGTCGTCGGCATGCCCGAATAGACGCCGCCGTTCGTATAATACGACTGATAATTTTCGGGAGTGATCAGCGCGATGTCCTCGATCAAACCCGGTCCGGACGTATTGTGCATGTCCGTTCCGCCCGTTGCGGGCAGATACAAGCCCTCGTTGATGAGCTCATACCACTTGAGCTTGGACTTATAGTTCTGAGACTGATAACCCGTCTCGTTCTCATAGCGCCCGTCGCCCGGATTGAACACGCCGTTCCAGATTTCGACGGTATCGAACAGATCGGCAAGCTCCCAATAGTTGAACCCCATCGTAGAGACGGAGTAGGGATGATTGATCTGCGCGACGCCGCCGTCCAGCTTGATGCATTCGGCGATATAGCGGATGCGGCCCATGATGATCTCATCCTTGTTTTCCGCGTTGCGCTCCTCGGGATACAGCTCCACGTCGTACCTGTCCAACACGGTCGAAGTTCCCAGCGCCTGGAAATGTCCGAATTCCGTCGTGATCTCGACCGCCTCGCAGGGCGTGAACATCCGATCGTTCCCATCTTCATCCGTCAGGGTGTTCAGGTGGCGCAAGCCGTACCATTCCGCCAATCCGCGCGCGCTGTTGTGATCGGAGAGAAAGCCGTAATATAGCCCCACGCTCGCGTCGGACAGGGCGAGGGACAGCACGCTGTCCGAACCGTCCGAATAATAGGTATGCTGGTGCAGATCGCCCGCGATCCAGTGTTCTGAATAGCTGTCATACAGCTGAACGAGCCTGACGTCTGTCATGTAATACGTCTTGTCCTGCTGTACGCTGATCTGCTTGACGACGGTGTCGAATTCGTACCCTTTGGTGAAGGTAAGCGTATAGTCGCCGGGATACAGAGAGAGCTCGTACCCGCCCCATGCGTTCGTCGTATAGCGCTTCGTGTTTCCCTCTTCGTCCCGCACAATGATGCCCGCCGCCGTCATGGCGCCGCTGTCAGTCAGCACCTTGCCCCGCACGTCGCCCGTGCGCAGGGGCGGCGCTGACTCTTTCGGGGGATTGATCCAGGAATAAGCGAAGTACCCGAGCACGCCCGCGCCGACCGTCAGCGCCGCACAACCCAATGCAATGATCGGAATCAACTTTTTCATGCGTTTTTTCTGCTCCTTATTGACATTCTTCTGCTCATATAGTACAATAGTCTCAAATACTTTTCAATTCAATTTTTTTCAAAAGCTATGCATTTTAAGTCATATATAGAAGTTTTTGATACCACGCCTCTCAGCTCCGCGCATCCTGTCTCCCCGCACGGAGTTCTTTTTACTTACTATCCGTCCGAAGAACCCGAGAATCTGCACTACCATAATTTCCTCGAACTCGGCTACTGCGAGAAGGGAACGGGCGTATTCATCATCGACGGAAAGATCATCCCTTTCCGCGGCAAATGCGCGTCTATCATCTACGACGGTCAGGTCCACATCGCCAAGAGCGTCAACAGCGAGAAGAGCCTGTGGCGCTTCCTGTACGTCGACGTCACGAAACTGTTCACGGGCGTAGACGCAAACGAACTGAAGACGCTCAAAGCGCTCGAACACGACAAATACGACTTCCCGAACATCATCCCCTACGAGGAGGACGACGGCATCTACGCGCTGTGCAAGGAGATCATGGCGGAAGCCGCCTTAGAGCAGGCAGATCATCTGGCGGAAATACGCAGTCTCGTGCTCTCCCTTCTCATCAAGCACGGAAGATACTTCAAGAAAAAGGAAGGCTCCGTGCGCGAGCGCGCCTCGCTCATGGATGAGATCGGGGACTTCCTCAATTACGTCAACATCCATTACGTGGAGAACATCACGATCGACGACATGGTGGAAAAGACGCACATGTCCAAAGCGACGCTGCAGCGGAAAATGATCTCCTTCTTCGGGATCTCCCCCATGCAGTACGTGCATCATCTCCGCCTCAAACACGCGGCGCTTCTGCTGCTCGGCAAGAAAAAGACGATCGCGGAGATCGCCACCGAAGTCGGATACAACAACCTCTCGAGCTTCAACCGCATGTTTTTCAAAGAATTCGGCATGTCGCCCACCGAATGGCGCAAAAGCGAAGCAAATCAAAAAGATCAGGCAGAATCATGAAAACGAAAGAAGAAATCTTATTTGAAGAAGCGTCGATCGGGCGCGCCGTGCTCTCGCTCGTCATCCCGACCATCATCAGCCAGCTCATCACCGTCGTTTACAACATGGCGGATACCTTTTTCATCGGTCAGATCGGCGATCGCAACCAGGTTGCCGCCGTCTCTCTGTGCATGCCGCTGTTCATCTTTCTGACGGGCTTCGCCAACCTGTTCGGCATCGGCGGCGCAAGCCTCATGGCGCGCAGCCTCGGAACGGGCGACCACGCGAAAGCGAAGAAGACGGCTGCGTTCAGCATATGGACCGCCGCGGCGATCGCCCTTCTATACGGAGTCGCCCTGTTTCTGCTCAGGGGCGCCGTCCTTCCCGCCATCGGCTCCGACGAGGAGACCTATGACTTCTGCTGTCAGTACCTCTTCTGGACGATCACGATCGGCGCGCTGCCGACCGTTCTGAACCAGACGCTCGCCCACCTCGTGCGGTCGGAAGGTCACTCCTCGCAGGCGAGCTTCGGCGTGGCGCTCGGCGGCATATTGAACATCGCCTTCGACCCCCTCTTCATCTTTGCGTTCCGCCTTGAGATCGCAGGCGCCGCCATAGCGACCATGATCTCCAACGCGATCTCTTGCGGATACTATATCATTCTGCTTCTGAAAAAACGCAACGCGACGGACATCTCCTTCGCCCCGCGCAACTATACCTGGAAGGCGGGCATCCCCAAAGAAGTTTTCTGGGTGGGCTTCCCCAGCTGCCTGATGAACTTCATGGGCGTGCTGTCGAACGTCACCGTCAACAAGCTCATGTCGAGTTACTCCAACGCCGCCATCGCGGGCATCGGCGTCGCCAAGAAGATCGATATGCTCAGCTATGCGATCGCCACGGGCATGTCCCAGGGCGCGCTGCCGCTGATCGGCTACAACTATTCCGCGGGCAACCTCCGCCGCACGAAAGCCGCCCTGAAGACAGATTTTCTCTTCAGCTTCTGCACCACTTTGGTCGGGACGATCCTCCTGTTCACCTGCGCAAGACCCGTCGTGCAGGCGTTCATCGACGACGCGGAGACGGTAAGCTACGGACAGCTCTTTCAGCGGATCATCTGTATCACGGGTCCCTGCATTTCCGTCACGATGCTCGCGATCACTACCTTTCAGTCCGTCGGAAAAAAGGTACAGCCCGCGATCCTCTCATTGCTGCGAAAAGGCGGGCTGGACATTCCGTTCATGTTGCTGTTAAACCATTTCGGCGGCGTCAACGGCATCGTCTGGGCGACCCCGATTTCCGATTTCATCGCCATGATCGTGGCAATTTGCCTGTTCGTCCCCTTCTGGAAAAAGCTGTCCGAAAAATCCCCCGTGAAAGACCAGGGACGCTGACGTCCGTTTCCCGCACAAAAAACATGCGGCTTCGGCATCTCCGAAGCCGCAACCGTCTTCGCCGCGGGCGCCGTGCGCTTTTGGACGCAGCGCGGAACAGAGCGTGGCGCCGCTCTGCCCTTTGTCACCTTCTTCCCGCAAAAAACAGCGCCCCGAGGCGATCGCCTCGGGGCTTTTGTTCTGAATCCGTCTCGCCTGCGCCAGGGCGTTCCCGCTCTTCAGATGTCTGCATTTTTCTGCCGCAAATCGTTTGCGGCGCACTCACGAAGCGTCGCGAATGGCGTCGATGGGCGTCTTTTTCGCCTCTCTCAGCACAGGGGCCGCCGTCGCCGCAAAAGAGATCAGAATGCCGAGCGCAAAGACGCTCACGGGCATCCAGATCGTAAAATTCATGACGGCGACGCCGATGAAAAACAGCTCGTATAAAATCAGGTTGACCGCATGCGAGAGCCCGATCGTGACGGGTACGGACAGCGCCGCGCTGATGAGCGCAAGAAAAGCGCTTTCGCTGAAAAAGATGCGGCAGACGTCCACGCTTCGCGCGCCGAGCGCCCGCAGAATGCCCACCTGTTCCCGCTTGGCTTCAATGGACAGATTGACAAACTGAAAGATGAGCGCGCCCGCAAAGACGGCGAACGCTATCCCCACGCCCACAAACGCGCCTGCAAAGCCGTTGATTGTCTTGCGGTATTTTGCCACCTGTTCGATCGCTTCGGAGCCGAGCACGACGCTTCCCTCCTTGGCATAATCATAAAGCTTCGCCGCCTCAGCCGCGTTGCGCGGCGGCCCCGCGACGGCAAATTCCGCCCCGCTCTTTCCCGTCAGTTCCTCGGCATATTCCTGCGAGACGATGAGCTGATCTTCAATCGTCAAGTTCATTTGATTTTGGCTGTGATTCCCGAAATAGAAGCAATCATACTCGAGGACGCCGACGATCGTCGCCTCAATGTCTGCGCCTGTGGCGCCTGCAAGCCACAGCTTTTTGCCGAGAATGTCTTCATAGGCGCAGATCGGCGTCACCTCGTCTTCATCGTACTCCCAGCGCATCAGGTAATCGTTGAACACCTGCGGGCTGGAAATGTTATCGTAATAGTTGAGCGCCATAAAGCTGTTCGCCAGACAGCAAGGCAAGGCGATCTCATCTTTTGCCGCGGGGAGACGTCCCGTGAGCACATACCTGTCTGTCTCCGCCAGAACGTCATCGTTCAGCACGACAAAGCCGAGCGGAGACTTGCGCAGGCAGCCGCGCAGTTCTTCGCCGCTCGCATTTCTGCCTGCCGTGAACTGCATCAAATCCGGCAACAGCTCCGTAGGCGCGGGGCAGAGCAAGCCGTAACTCCTGCCGCTGCGATCGCGCAGAGCGGCGAGATCTTCCTTTGAAAAATCGGACATGTCCGCCTTCGTCACGAGCGAGACGCGGTCGTGAAGCACCATGCTCTCAACGACGGCTCTGTCATCCGAATAAAACGCCATCGTGACGGAGAGCCCTAAGAGGACGAGCGAAAAAGTTGTCAAGAAAATAACGACGACGAGCCGCACGGGCTTTTGAAGTATCCCGTGCAATCCGAGGCATACCGCCGACCACAAGGGCAGTTTCGCCCGCTTGCTTGACCGTTCCATTGCCTTCCCTCCTATCGGGAAACCGCGCTGTCCGCGACGATGAGCCCATCCGCCATTTCGATGACGCGATCTCCGAATGCGTGCGCAAATTCCGCGTCGTGCGAGACGACGATGACGAGCCGGTCTTTGGAGAGAGACTTCAAAAGCGCCAAAACGTCCTTTCCCGTCTTCTCGTCGAGTGCGCCCGTCGGCTCGTCGGCAAAAATGATGCGGGGATCTTTGATGAGGGCGCGCGCAATGGCGACGCGCTGTTTTTGTCCGCCCGAAAGCTGCGGAGGACGGCGCATCTCGTCCAACTCGAGGCCGACGCGTTTCAAGTGCTCCCGCAAAACAGACTTCTCCGCCCTTTTGCCCTGAAGCAACAGCGCAATGGCGAGATTTTCATATACGGTAAATTCCGGCAAGAGATTGTACTCCTGAAAAATGAATCCCACGCAGGTATTGCGATAGTTGTCGTAATCTTCCTTCGTGAAATTCTTGCTCGACTTGCCGTCGATGACGAACTCGCCTGCGGTGGGATAATCGAGACCTCCCATCAGATGCAGGAGCGTCGACTTGCCGCAACCGGACTTGCCGAGAATAAATACCATTCCCGTCTCGCCGAAATCGACGGTGACGCCGCGCAGTGCAAACACAGGTTCGGCTTTCTTGGGCGCATAGGTCTTGACCAAATCTTTTATCTGAAACATGCGTTAAGCCTCCTTCTTCGAGACATCGCCCGCAATATTCGAAACGATGGGTTTCTTCAAAAATTTTTTGAGCGGCAATGCGGTACAGCACAGAGGCAAGACGAAAGACAACGCCGCCAGGATGAACACCGTCCAGCCGTTGAAGACGAGAAAACTGACGCCGAAACCGCCAAGCTCCGTCGCAGGGAACAGCCATAAAAAGTAGACGAGGACCGTGCCGAGCAGCGCGGCGAGAAAAATCGCAGAACAGGTAAAGAGAGTTTCCGCCGTCAGCAGCCGCACGACCAGTTTTTCCGACGCGCCCATCGAACGAAAGATGCCGATCTTTTTCTCTTTCAGCCGCAGCGTCGCCGTCGCCAAATGCCAGCACAGCAAAACGGAAAACAGAAGCAATACGCCTCCCAGCCCGCCGCAGATGACGCCGATGAGCCACTCGTCCGTCTGAGTATCGTCGGGCAAGAGCATTTTATAGTCGCGGGGCGCGGGTAGCCTTTCCGTTCCTCCCTGTTCCTGCCGCCAATCCAGGATGAGACGGACGCATCGGCGCATCGTTTTCCTGTTTTCGACGCCGCCGAACAGGATGACAGGCTCTTCAACGGCACGCTCTTCGGCAAAGAGAAGGTGCGCCGCAGGATTTGTGCGGATCTCGGAGAGGTTCATCTCCTCCAGCTCTTCTTCCGAAATGTTCGTTTGCACCACGCCGACGATCGTATAAGAGGACGCGTGGCTGTCCGTCGCAACGTCTCCGTTTCCGATCGTCTTGCCGAGGATGTCTTCATAGGAAGCAATCGAAGCGCTCTCTCCTTGCGGCAAATTCTCGTCAAACACAAAGTAACCTTCGCCCATGAATTCTTCCCAAACAAATTGTTTGGAAGCGTCGACATAGCCGCCCTCGCGCAGAGCTTCGTAATGAATTTCACTGATCGCCACTTCGTTCGCCGCGTCGGGATATTTGCCTGCAAGAAGCGTAAAGCCGACGGCTTCGTATTCTTCTGCCGCGCCCGCCAGTCCGAACGAGCCTACCACGCCCCCGAAAAGCTGCAACGCGGGAGGCGTACCTCCATGAATGAAATGCGACCACCCCGATACGCCTGCGTCCGCTTCAAAGACAAAAGAGATCCCCGCCTTTTCCTGCAAGGCGGCGATCTTCTCGCCATCCATCTCTTCCCCAAAAGAGCCGTCTTCGCAAAAAACGACGTATCCGTCTCTTTGCGCGAGATTGTAATAGGCGCGGGCAATATAATCAGCGCGGTCAAACAAGTACCCCATGCTTGCCAAAGCAAGCATGACAAAAGAAAACGCGGAAAGAAACACTGTCAGAATTCTCGTGACCGTCCATTTCCCTACCAGATAATGAAAGACGGAAGCTTTCAAATAAACGCAGTCTTCTTCCCCTTTTTTCGCCTGCAAAGCTCTAAAATCACTAAAAAATTTGTATCTCATCCATCGGCCTCAATGAAAAAATGATATTTCAGCGTGTCCCGCAAAAAATTGTTCTGTTTCCGAAAAACGGAACCGTTCTGAACGGTCATAGTCATACGAATTCCTGTTTTCCATGGAAAATCGCCGCCCGTTTTCCGTTTCGCGAGCCGTCGCCCCCCTGTCGGTTCGCCAGGCTCCTGCGGCACTTTTGCTTGTCTTATCAATTTCACGATCAAAGATGCATGTCTGCATTCGTCTCAGCCCTCGCTCTATTGATCGATTGAATTATAACATAAGTTCTTTTTTAATTCAATCATATAATAAAATAGCCGCAATGAAAAAAAACGATAGCCGCAATGAAAAAAACGATA
>CALVME010000065.1 GCA_944342055.1 uncultured Clostridia bacterium
GGTGGAAAAAAGCGATCCAAATTACGCTTCGGTGAACGGAGTTTTGTTTGCGTTGGAAGGAGAGGACGCGACGTTGCTCTGTTTCCCTTCCGGATACGAGGGAGATTACAGCGTTCCGACTTCCCTGCGGTGGGGCGGGCGGCGCTATGCGGTCACGGCGATCGCCGAAGGCGCGTTTGAAAATGCGGTCGGGCTGGATTCGCTCAAGATTCCGGAAGGGGTGGAGCAACGACAGAGGGGAAGGTAGTTATGCGGGTAAACATAAAAAGAGCGGCGCGGGCGATCGATGAATTTTCGTGCAGCCCGTACTTCATCGGCGCATTTATTTTGGCGGAGTCGCTTTCCTACATTTTTTCGGGAGAGCTCGTCTTTTATACTTGTTGTGCGATTTACTTTCTCTTTCAAATGGCGTGCATCGCGCCCGCACCTTCGTCCTGGCATTTTACAAGCCTACGGCGGAGAAGACGTTCGTATTTCTGAGCATGGCGGTGCTCTTGCTGTGCAGCTGCCGGGATTGTCATCTCTTCAATATCGGCCCGGGCATCATCTATTCCGTCTTGCTTTTGTTTCCGGAAAAATCGGAGGAATGCGGGAGGAACTTTGCCGCTCTTTTGCCGCAACGGGAAAAGGCGCGCCGTACCGACGGCGATGCCGCGTGACGCGCAGGCGAAAACATTCTCTGCGTTTCGGGAGACGATCGCTGCGGCAGATAAAATTTTCAGAACGCCTTGACAACGGCGGCGCATTGTTTTATAATTTTGATTACAGAACCGATTGCGTCGGGACGTTCGGAGTTGTCGGAAGCGCGGCGGCCTCGCCTCGCGCACCGCTCGGGAAATCGGGGCGCAAAATTCGGAAACAGGCATTGACGCGGGGGCGAAACGCGCCCTCGCGGGGGGGAGGAAACATGAGGATCATTACGATCAGCCGCGAATTCGGAAGCGGCGGAAGAGAGCTCGGGAAACGCATGGCGGATCTGCTTCACTTCGATTATTACGACAGAGAGATCATCGGCGCCGTTGCGAGGGGAAGAGGATTGAACGAATATTATGCGGAGCACATTCTGGAGAATCACGGCTGGCAAAACTTTCCGCTCACGTTCCGCAGTTCCTTCCACACGCTGGATCCCAGACAGCGTGAAAAAGTGGAATTCTTGCTGGAAGAAAGGCGCGTCGTGGAGGAGATCGCGGCTCTCGGGAAAGATTGCGTTATCGTCGGCAGAAACGCGGACGTCATTTTGCGCGACAAGAATCCGTTGCGGCTGTTTGTGTGCGCGACGGAATCGGCAAAACTCAGGCGTTGCCGCGAACGCGCGCCCGAGGATGAGCGTCTGAGCGACAAGGGCATGCTGAGAAAGATGCGCGAAATCGATAAAAACAGGGCGATCGCGCGCGGAATTCTGTGCGGCGAACCTTGGGGAGATCGGCAAAGCTATCATCTGATCGTCAATACGAGCGATTGGGACATCAAACAGCTTGCAGCCTCTCTGGCTGAGTTTGCTCTGTGCCGTTTCGGGGGAGAGAAATGATTCGACTTTCCGATCATTTTACTTCCGGCAGACTGCTGCGCTTTACATTGCCGTCCATCATCATGTTGGTGTTTACTTCCGTTTACGGCGTGGTGGACGGTTTTTTCGTGACGAACTTCGTCGGCACGCAGGAATTTGCCGCCGTCAACTTTATCATGCCCTTTCTGATGGTCATGGGCAGCGTCGGGTTTATGTTCGGCACGGGCGGAAGCGCGCTGATCGCCAAGACGATCGGCAGCGGCGACAGGAAGAAGGCGAACGAGCTCTTCTCCATGAACGTGTACATTTCCTTTCTGTGCGGCATCGTTTTGGCGGTGATCGGTTTTTTCTGCGTGCGTCCCGTCGCGTCCCTGCTCGGCGCAGGAGGGCAGATGCTGGAAAGCAGCGTGCTCTATGGCAAAATCATTCTGATCGCCATTCCCGCTTACGTCCTGCAGTTTGAGTTTCAGTGCCTCTTCGCCACGGCGGAAAAGCCGAAACTCGGGCTTTGGGTGACCGTTGCGGCGGGCTGTACCAACATTGTTTTGGACTTGCTTTTCGTTGCGGTATTCCGCTGGGGGCTGGTCGGCGCCGCCGTCGCTACGGTGGTCAGCCAGTGCGTGGGCGGATTCTTGCCATTTTTCTATTTCTGCTCGGACAATCAGAGCCTTTTGCGCATCGTTGGGTTTCATTTCGATCCGCGTTCGCTCGGCAAGACGTGCGTGAACGGCTCCTCCGAGCTGATGTCCAATATTTCCATGTCCGTCGTCGGGATGCTCTACAACGTCCAGCTGTTGAATTATGTGGGGGAGAACGGGGTCTCGGCGTACGGCGTTCTGATGTACCTCAATCTGGTCTTTCAGGCGGTGTTCATCGGGTTTTCCGTGGGCAGCGCGCCCATCGTCAGTTATCACTTCGGCGCGGGGAATCGTGCGGAACTGAAGGAACTGCGGCGGAAGGGACTCAGGATCATCGCTCTGTTTTCCTGTGTCATGTTTGTCTCCGCAGAATTGCTGGCGAAACCGCTTTCCTTCCTGTTCGTGCGCGCCGATCCCGAACTGTACGCAATTACGGTCAGAGCGTTTTTCATCTACTCGTTTGTGTTTTTGCTTTCGGGATTTTCCATTTACGGTTCGTCCTTCTTTACCGCTCTCAACAACGGGGCGGTTTCCGCCGCCATCGCCTTCTTGCGCACCCTGGTGTTTCAGGTCGTTTCGGTGCTCATATTTCCGATTTTTTGGGATTTGGACGGCATCTGGTTCTCCATCGTCGCGGCGGAGGTGCTGTCTGCCTGCGTGACTGCGACTTTCTTTGTCGTCAAACGCAAACAATACGGCTATTGAATGTCGGACGTCTGCGTCTTCCGCAACGCAAAAACAAAAAAATACCGACCGAAGGGTCGGTATTTTTTTGACGGGCTCGCCTTCCGAAAAGACGAAGAGAGCAGTCGTTCAATCCAGGAAGAGAAGGGTCTCTTCCGTTTTTTTGCGCTTTTTTTCGCGGATAGGGGTGCCTTCCTCCGCATAGCCGAGCGCGACGACGGCGGGGATGAGCGTCCCCTGCGGCAAATTCAAAATTTCGCACATCTTTTCTTCCGTCCGCCAGCCGAGAATGCAAGTCGCAAGCCCGGCGCTCTCCGCCGCGAGGATGAGGTGGGAGGTGAGTCCGCCCAGATCGAAGGGAATGAATTCTCCCGCCTTCTTGGCGACGGGGTTGGCGTCCTGCTGAGCGACGATCGCGATGAGTACGGGCGCCGCCGTCGCGTGGCGGTTCATGCCCAGCCGTTGCAGGCAGGGAGTGAGAGCCTCTTTCGTCTTTCCCGTTGCGACGACGAGTTTCCAGGGCTGAAGGTTGCATGCGGAGGGCGCGAGGAGCGCCGCCTTGCAAACCTCTTCCAGAAGAGTTCTGTCCACGGGTCTGGTCGAAAAGCTGCGGCAGCTCTGCCGCGCGAGGTACAGATTTTCCATGTCTTTGAGGTTCATGATGTTCTCCTTTTTGAGGTGATTTGGTATTTCAGTGCAGGGGCGCATATCCTGAGCGCTCGACGAGCGTCTGTCCCTCGTCGGAGAGCGCCCAGTCGATGAGCCGCTGCATTTCAGGCGTGCATTCTCCCGTCCGATATGTCATGTAAAATTCATGGATGAGGGGATATTCGCCCGAAGAGAGAGAGCGGATGTCCGGTTCGACGCCCTCGATGGGGATAAAGCGGATGCCGTCTTCGCTGACGATGTCCGTGACGTAATAGCGGAAGGAAAAGCCGATGGCGCCGCGGTGATTTTCATAGTCCGAAGCCGCTTCAACGATGCCCGACATCAGGTCGAAGACGTATTCCGTCTTGGTGGCGGTGACGGGGAGTCCGTCCATGAGCGCTTCGAGCGCCGCGCCGCTCCCGCTGTTGCCGTTTCTGAGGAAGACCTGAATTTCGAGGTCGTCCCCGCCCACTTCTTTCCAGTTGGTGATCTGTCCCGAATAGATCATGCGGATCTGCTCGACCGTCAGGCTCTCCACGTCGTTTTTCGCGTTGGTGAAGAAGACGAACGCCTCTTTTCCGATGGGCACGGAAGTGAAGGAGACACCGCATTCTTCCGCGTATCGCAGCGTGCCTTCGTCGGGCGCCACGCCCACCATGAGGTCGATCTCTCCCTCGATCAGGGCGGCGTAGCCCCCGCTCGTGTTGTGATAGCGGAAGGGGCTGTCCTCGCGGTTGAGGGGCGGGATGTTGGAGGGGTAAGTCGCGTTGACGAAGGAAGAATAGAGCGGGAAGAGCGCGGACGCGCCGTCGATGATCGGCAGGTCGTCGAGGGGAGAGAAGCGCAGGGACGCTTCGCTGTCCAGCTGCGCGATCTTGGAATTTTCGTCGAAGGGGAGATATTCCTCCGTGTTGATGTTCAGGTTGTCGATGATGCGGATGCTGTCGAGGTACGCGTTGTAGCCTGTCATCGCGCCGACGCATATGACGCCCGCAATCGCGACGGACGCCGCGCCGATGAGCGTGCCCTTTCTCGCCTTTTTCCACGGCAGGAGCCACGCGGCGGCGACAAGAAGCAGGGCGGCGGGAAAGACGAGGGAGGCGAGATACACCTTCCAGTCCAGCAGCATGAGCAGGATGAAGTAGAGCACGAACAGAGCGAAGCAGGCGGCAGCTATGGCGAAGAGTTTGAGGATGAATTGCAAAATTGCCTTTCGGATTTTTGTCATACGTTCTCCTTTTGCCTATTTTATCATATGCGGCGGCGTACGTCAATACGTTCCCGAGAAACGTGAGGAAGAAATCCGGATAAAAAAAGGCCGAACCTCAGGTCCGACCTTCTTTTGTCGTAAAATTTTACTTCTTTATGCTGATGAGCGCCTTTTCGACGACGTTCTCAGCCGTGAAGCCGAAGAGCTTGAAGAGCTTCGCCGCGGGACCGGAAGCGCCGAATCCGTTCATGGCGATGATCTCTCCCTTGTCGCCCGCATAGCGGTACCAGCTGTAAGGGGAAGCCGCTTCGACGCAAACTCTCGCCTTGACTGCGGAGGGCATGACGCTCTCTTTGTACTCAGCGGACTGCTTTTCGAATTCTTCGATGCAAGGCATGGAGATGACCCTCGCCTTGACGCCCTGCGCCGCGAGGAGCGCCTTTGCCTCGACGCACTGCTGTACTTCGGAGCCGGAAGCGATCAGAAGGACGTCGGGCGTGCCTTCGCAATCTTCCAGGACATAGCCGCCCTTGAGCGCCGCAAGTCCGCTGTTCTCATACTGAGGCAGATTCTGTCTCGTGAGCACGAGCGCGGTGGGGGAGGTACCCGTCAGCGCGGAGATCCACGCCGCCGCGGTCTCTTTGCCGTCTGCGGGGCGATAGACTTTCATGTTCGGGATGGAGCGGAGCGCGATGAGCTGTTCTACGGGCTCGTGCGTGGGGCCGTCCTCGCCGACGCCGATGGAGTCGTGCGTCAGAATGTAGGTGACGGGAATGTTCATCAGCGCGGACAGGCGCATTGCGTGTTTGCAATAGTCCGAGAAGATGAAGAAGGTGGAGCAGTAAGCTCTCAGTCCGCCGTGTACCTGGATGCCGTTGGCGATCGCCGCCATCGCGTGCTCGCGGATACCGAAGTGCAGGTTCTTGCCGCTCTTGTCCTTTGCGGTGAAGTCGCCGTAATGGATGGTGTCCGTGTCCTTCATGTTGGACAGGTTGGAGGGCGTCAGGTCTGCGGAGCCGCCGATCAGGTTGGGGATGAGCGCCGCGATCTTGTTGAGCACGACGTGTCCCGTCTGACGGGTCGCCATGGGTTTGTCGAATTGGAAGAGATCCTCGTTGGAGACGAGATCGGGCATTTCGTTGGAGAAATAGCTCTTGTACTTCTTCGCGAGTTCGGGATAATCCTTCTCGTAAGCGGCGAACATTTCCTTCCAGGCTTCTTCCTTTTTCGCGCCTTCCGCCGCAACCTCCGCGCAGTGTGCGAGCACTTCTTCGGGTACGGTGAACGGCTCCGCGCAAGGCCAGCCGAGCGTCTCCTTCATCTTGGCGATGTTTGCCTCGCCGAGAGGGGAGCCGTGGCACTTCTCGTTGCCGACGAGCGGCGTGCCGTAGCCGATGAGCGTCTTGCAGATGATGATGGAGGGTTTGACGGTCTCCGCCTTCGCCGCGTCGATCGCCGCCTTGATGGCGTCGAGGTTGTCGGGCGTCGCGACGAGGTCGACCTTGAGTACCTGCCAGCCCTGCGCCTCGAATCTCGCGCCGACGTCCTCCTTGAAGGTGATGTCGGTGTCGCCCTCGATGGTGATGCCGTTGTCGTCGTAGAAGACGATGAGTTTGCCGAGCTCGTGCGTGCCTGCGAACGAGCAGGCTTCGTAAGAGATGCCCTCTTCGAGGCAGCCGTCGCCGCACAGAGCGTAGGTGTAGTGGTCGACTATCTTATATTCGGGCGTATTGAAGGTTGCCGCAAGGTGCGCTTCCGCGACTGCCATGCCCACGGCGTTCGCGATGCCCTGACCGAGAGGACCCGTCGTCGTCTCGATGCCGACCGTGTGGCCGTACTCGGGATGTCCGGGCGTCTTGGAGCCGAGCTGACGGAAGTTCTTGAGATCTTCGATGGTGAGCCCGTATCCGAACAGATACAAGAGCGCGTAGTCGAGCATGGAACCGTGTCCCGCGGAGAGGACGAAGCGGTCTCTGTCGTCCCACTTGGGATCCTTGGGATTGAACTTCAGGGACTCCGCAAAGAGGGTGTACGCGATGGGCGCAGAACCGAGGGGAAGTCCCGGATGTCCGGAGTTTGCCTTCTGAATGGCTTCTGCCGCCAATACGCGGATGGCGTTGACAGTGGTTTGTTTGACGTTCATATTTTCATTTCTCCTTTCACATAATGATTACAATATTTTTTCAAGGTTTGCAAGGTGCAGGAACCCATATTGCTGCAGGAACGCATAGAGCTCCTTTGCGAGGAGCTTGTTGCCGCCGGCGGAATTGCTCTCGATGTTGATGGGCATGATCGGCTCGTGCAGGCTCATCCGCACGAGGATCCAGCCGTCGCCGTGCGCTTTGTCGAAGTTGACGCGGACGCCCTCATGGTTGTCCGGCGCGACGGTGATGTAGTCGGTCTCGTTGGCGTGCGCCTCGAAGTCGCGGATCACGCCCGCGCCGAGCGCCTTGAAGTCCGCGCCCTTTTCGAAGGTGAGCCTGACTTCCGCCGCTTCGGCGGGCAGGGGAAGATCGGCGATGAGATCGGTGACGTTCTTTCCCTCTTTCGCCTGCTTGGCGAGGGAGATCAGGATGCGGGTGACGAGGTATGCGCCGTCGTCGAGGAAGTAGTTTTCCATGAGCGCGGCATGTCCGCTCGTCTCGATCGCAAGCGGGGAATATTCGCCCGCGGCGTTGAGGCGTTTGGACTCGTTGATGACGTTTTTGTAACCGCGCTTGAAGCGGAGGTGTTTTCCGCCCTTGGCGGCGATGAAGGAAGCGAGCCCGTCGCTCGTGACGGAGTCCGTGACGATGGTGCCGGGTTTCTCGGCGAGCAGAATTGCGGAGATGAGCGCGATCAGGCGGTTGCGGTTGATCTCCTCGCCGTTTTTGTCCACGGCGCCCGCTCTGTCCACATCCGTATCGAAAATGATGCCGAAGTCCGCCTTCGCCTTGACGACCGCATCGCACACGGAGCGCATGGCGGTCTCGTTTTCGGGGTTGGGAATGTGGTTGGGAAAGCTGCCGTCGGGCTCGAGGAACTGCGAGCCCGTCGTGTCCGCGCCGAGCGGTTTCAGGACGAGATCGACGTAAAATCCGCCCGCGCCGTTGCCCGCGTCCACCAGGATACGCTTTCCTGCGAGCGGCTTTTCTTCGCCCGTCGCCTCGCGGAACTTTTTCACGAGATCCGCCGAATATTTTTCGATATAGCTCTGCTCTCTGATCTCACCCTTGCCCGAAAGAGATTTTCCCTCCGCGGCGAGATTGAGGATCGCCGTGATGTCCGCGCCCTCGAGGCCGCCCTCGGCAACGAAGAACTTCAAGCCGTTCTTGTTGGAAGGCAGGTGAGAAGCGGTGATCATGATGGAACCGTCGCAGTGAGCGAAGGTCTCGTCCTTGAGCAGCATGAACATGGACGGCGTGGACGACAGCCCCGTCAGGACGACGGAGGCGCCGCTTTCGGAAATACCCTTTGCCACCGCCGCAGAAATGCGGTCTGCGGAGAGGCGGGAATCGTGGCCGACGGCGATCGCGGGATGCGCGTTTTTCGTGCGCTCCGCAAGCCATACGACGAACGCGCGCGCGATCGTCTCAACGACTTCGTCCGTCAGATTTACAGGCTCGTCGGGAACGCTGTCGATGGCTACGCCGCGGACGTCCGTCCCGTTTTTCAATGACATCCAATCCAAAATAATATTATCCCCCTTATAGAATTTAACGGTTTCTATTATACTATTACTAAATACGGATTTCAAGAGATTTTCTGAAAAAAATCCTTAAAAACGGATTTTTGGGCATTATAGATATTTACAAATTTCTTTTTTCGTGTTAAAATGACACAGTAGTGCGTCATGTCAGACGGACTTAAATTCGGGGAGGACATCTATGGAACAGTTTTTTTTATCGACTGACTCCACTTGCGATCTATTTCAGGATTATGTGAAAGCCAACCGCATTTGGTTTGTCCCGCTCACTTTCATGGTGGAAAAGGACGGGAAGATCGAAGAGCGGCTCGATCAGTTTACCGATTATTCTCAGTATGTGGATTTTTACAACGAATTGCGCGGCGGCGCGCTGTCAAAGACGGCGATGCTCAATTACGACGCCCATTACAATCACTTTCTGAAGATGGCGCAGGCGGGGGCGAAGGACGTCGTGCATTTCACGATCTCGAGCGGGCTCTCGCCCACGATCAACGTGGCGAATCAGGCGGCGGAAGCGATCAGAAAGGATTATCCGGATTTCAAGCTTTACGGCGTGGATTCTCTGACGGCGACGGTCGGACAGGGCGCGCTCGTCAAGTTTGCGGTGGATTGCCGCGACAAGGGCATGAGCGCGAAGGAGACGTATGATTTCGTCATGTCGCTGCGCACGAAGATACAGCACTTCATCGTCGCGGACGATCTCAACTATCTCATGCGCGGCGGCAGGGTGTCCAAGGCGAGCGCGGTCGTCGGCGGCGCGCTCGGCATCAAACCGCTCATCACCTTCAACAGCGAGGGAAAGCTCTTCGTGCTGGAAAAGTGCAGAAAGATGCGCGGCGCGTTCCGTTCCATTCTCGAAAAGATGGAAAAGTGTCCGATCGATCGCAAATATGACGCCGTGTACATCGTCCACAACGACAACGAAGAGGACGCGGCGGAACTTAAGCGCCAGATCGTCGAGAAGTTCGGCATAGAGCCCAACGTCTGCATCATGGGGACCGTCATCGGTTCGCACGTCGGACCGAACGCCGTCTCGATCGGCTATCTTTCGACGAAGGAAAGAAACGACTTTTAAGGATGCGCGCCGCGCACAAAACGCGGCGTTTGCTTGACTTGAAACATAAAACTCAATAGGACAACGGCTCTTTCAGGTGGCGCACGGCGCCTTAAAAGGGAAGAAGGTCGGAAACCTCACAGCCCCCGCTACTGTCACGCGCCCGGCACCGTTCACTTGCAACGGGGAAGAACGGCGCCTGTCCCTTCGGGACGGGGCGTGGCGGCGCATTGCGCCGCACAGTCAGGAGACCTGCCGAAAGAGATAACCGTATTTTTCTCGGGGAGGAGGAAAAGAAGGGGCGAATGACGGGGATAAAGCAGTTTATCCTCTTATTTCGGTGCGCTCTTTCGGCTCCTACCCGAAGAGCGCATTTTTTATTTGGCTTGAACGCCCCCGAAATCGGGGCTTGCGTTTGAGAATACGATGTTTCGCCCGAAAGGGAAATACGTAGGAGGTATTTTATGAAACAAAGAAGGATTTTGGCGGCGTTTCTTCTCGCCGTTTCGGCTTGCCTGTGCCTGGCGGCGTGCGGCGGCAAGGCGAGCGGGTATGAGCTTCTGGAGAGCGGCGAGCGCATCGTCGCGGTGAAGGCGAGCGAGACGAACGATCAGTCTTCGCTCTTCGACGTCTTGAAGCAGCTTCAGGAAGAGGGAAAGATCGAATTCACCTATTCGGATTCCGAATATGGCGCGTACATACTCAGCGTGAACGGCTACACGCCCGATAGCTCGAAAAACGAGTACTGGGCGGTTTATACCACACTCGGCGAGTACAAAGAGGTAAGTTATTCTTCCGCGGAATACGGCACATACGACTATAACGGGACCGTATGCGCCTCTGCGTCTTACGGAGTGAGCGGACTTCCCATGGTGGAGGGCAACGTCTATCTGCTCACGGTCGGTACTTATTGATGAGAACGGCAAGGGAGATCGCGATTTGCGCGCTCGCGGCGGCGCTTCTCATCGCCGTACAGATCGCGCTCAGCTTTTTGCCGGGCGTGGAGCTCGTGACGGCGGTCTTCCTCGCCTTTTGCTACACCTTCGGCAGGAGAAGCGGCGTCGTCACGGCGACCGCTTTTTCGCTGTTGCGCTGTTTTGTGTTCGGGTTTTACCCTTCGGTCGTCGCGCTCTATCTCATCTATTACAATCTTTTCGCTTTGCTGTTCGGAGGGCTGGGAGAGAGAAACAAACCGCTCCCGCCCTGGCTTGCGCCTGCGATCTTGTTGCTCCTGGCGGCGGCGAGCGCCGCTCTCGCCTGCCTGCGCCTGCCCGTCAGCATTCTTTGGCAGGGCAAACTGAGCGCGCTGCTTTGGACGATGTGCGCTCTGTTCGCGGCGCTCTTTGCGCTGAACTGCGCTTTGCTGTGGAAAAATAAGAGGAAGGACTATCGCGAGACGGCGGAGCTCACGGCGCTGGCGGCGGTCTGTACGGTGTGTTTTACGCTGTTGGACGACGTGCTCACGCCGCTGTTTTACCGATTGTCGGCGGAGGCCGCGCTCGCGTGGTTTTATACGAGTTTTACCGCCATGATTCCGCAGACGATCTGCTGCGTCGTTTCGGTGAGCGTGCTCTTTCTCCCCCTTCGAAAAAGCATGGAATTTGCGGCAAAAAAGAGATAAACGATTGCGTGGCGCGTAAAAATGTGTTATAATGGCAAAGACAGAAAAAATAAGCCGAGTCGGGCTTTGTGTTGGTTAGGAGAGACATTATGGCAAAAGAGGCACAATTCGTAGAACAGATCGCAGACATCGAGAGCGATTTTCCGCAGTGGTACACCGACGTCGTCATCAAGACGAAACTGGTCGATTACGGTCCCGTGAAGGGAACGATGGTCATTCGTCCCTATGGCTATGCGATCTGGGAAAACATTCAGAAGGAACTTGACGCCCGCTTTAAGGCGACGGGGCATGAAAACGCATACTTTCCCCTGCTCATTCCGATGAGCTTTCTGACGAAGGAGGCGGAGCACGTCGAGGGCTTCGCGCCCGAAGTGGCGGTCGTCACGCACGCAGGCGGCGAAGAGCTTTCCGAGCCTCTCGTCATCCGTCCGACGTCCGAGACGATCATCGGCAACATGTACGCGAAGTGGCTGCAATCCTATCGCGATCTGCCCATCAAGATGAACCAGTGGGCGAATGTCATGCGCTGGGAGAAGACGACGCGCCCCTTCCTCCGCACGAGCGAATTCCTCTGGCAGGAGGGGCACACCGTGCACGCGACCGAGGAAGAGGCGATCGAAGAGACGATGACCATGCTCGGCGTGTACAAGGAATTTGCCGAAAATTGTCTGGCGATCCCCGTCATCACGGGCAAAAAGACGGAGAAGGAGAAGTTTGCGGGAGCGGTCGCGACGTACGGCATGGAGGCGATGATGCACGACGGCAAGAGCTTGCAGGCGGGCACGTCGCACTATCTGGGGCAGAATTTCTCCAAGGCGTTTGACATCAAATTTCTGGATAAGGACGGCGCGCTCAAATACGGCTATACGTCCTCGTGGGGCGTTTCGACGCGCCTCATCGGCGCGATCATCATGACGCACGGCGATCAGCGCGGGTTGGTGCTTCCGCCCGTCGTCGCGCCGACGCAGGTTGTCATCGTGCCGATCGCGTCCAAAAAGCCGGGCGTGCTCGAAGCATGTGCGAAACTCAAAGAAGAACTTGCGTCTGCGGGCGTGCGTGTCCTTTTGGACGATTCCGACAACAGCCCCGGCTGGAAGTTCAACGAGTGGGAGATGAAGGGCGTTCCCGTCCGTCTCGAGCTCGGTCCCCGCGACCTGGAGGCGGGCAAGTGTCTCGCGTTCCGCCGCGACAAGTGCGAGAAGGCGGAGATGGAGCTCGGCGGCGTCGTCGAGGGCGTGCAGACGCTCCTCAAAACCATTCAGAGCGACATGCTCGAGTCGGCGAGAAAGCGCACGCAGGAGCGCATCGTCTGCGCGGAGTCTGTGGAGGAACTGTTGGACGGCGTGGAGAAGCAGAATTTCGTGAAAGCGGGCTGGTGCGGCTGCAGGGAGTGCGAGGATAAAATCAAGGAGAAGACGTCGGCTTCCGCCCGCGTGTATGCGGAGGGGGAGACGGCGGAGAAGTGCGTCGTCTGCGGCAAAAAGGCGGAACATGTCGTCATTTTTGCGCGGGCTTATTGATCGGAGGATGATATGAAAGCGGTAAAGATGAGCGTAGAGATGGAGCGCAAGCTCAAAGAGGCGGAAGAGGAGATCGCCCGCCAGAAGGCGCTCGAGGCGGAGCGGGCGGAAAAGGCGAAAGCTGAGCCCGTGAAGGAAGAGAATTCGGAGAGCAAACCTGCCGAGAGCAGGGCGCAGGAGATCCGAAAATTGAAGAAGGATGTGATCGCAAAGAGCGCCGTGTCGTACATGCAGGAAAACGGAGTGTATTTTGCGGTGCTTTTGGTCGCACTGGTGTTGGCGCTGACGGGTTCGTTCTATCTGATTCGCACGGG
>CALVME010000066.1 GCA_944342055.1 uncultured Clostridia bacterium
AAGATCACCGAAGCCAAGGCGTTTGAGATCCAGAATGCGGGCATCAATGTGGCCGAAGTCATTGTTTCTGACGAAAAAGCGGGCCGCATCAAGCACCGCGTGATCGGTAACAATACCGTCGATTTCAAGGCGGTTTCGGACAAGAACCCGAAGAGCCTCGGGCTTCTTCCTACAATTTATTATCCGAACTATGTGTTCTCCAAGGAGATCGCGGCTGCGTGCGACAACGGTACGATCGAAGAAGTGGCCGAGCATTATCTGGACAGGATCAACGAAGTTTATTTCACTGTTGAAACTAAAAAGACGGATGATGAGAAAGCGGAGGAGCGCAAGAACCGCGAAAAACGCCGCGAGAATCGCATTAAGTTCGTGGCGGCTTGCAAAAAGTTCCATGAGATCCTTTCCCGTCCCGAAGTAAGCATTACGGCGGAAGAGAAAAAAGAGATCCGCCCGCTCATCGACAAACTCAATCACAGGCATATCACGGTGGACGACGTCATCGCCGCCGTTTCGACCAACCTCGACCTGCGCTACGGCATCGGGACGATCGATAACATCGACCACCTCGGAAACCGTCGCGTGCGCAGTGTCGGCGAACTGCTCCAAAACCAGCTCCGCGTCGGTATCGCGCGTCTGGAACGTCTCATCAAAGAGCGTATGGCGACGCAGGATCCCAATGAAGTTACGCCTTCGGGTTTGATCAACGTGCGTCCCGTTTCGGCGGTCATCCGTGAGTTCTTCGGCTCATCGCAGCTGTCGCAGTTCATGGATCAGACCAACCCGATCGCAGAGCTTACGCACAAACGTAAATTGTCCGCGCTCGGTCCGGGCGGTCTGAATCGTGACCGCGCTACGTTTGACGTCCGCGACGTACACCACTCCCATTACGGGCGCATGTGCCCGATCGAGACGCCGGAAGGTCAGAACATCGGTCTTATCTCATCGCTTGCCACCTTTGCAAAAGTGAACGAGTACGGTTTCATCATGAGCCCGTATCGCCGTGTGCATAAAGAAGGCTTTGACGAGCACGGGCACGCGAGCATTGTCCGCGTCACCGACGAAGTGGATTACCTCACGGCGGACGAGGAAGATAAATACGTCGTTGCGCAGGCGAACGAACCGCTCAATCCCGACGGCTCCTTTGTCAACGAGCGCGTATCCTGCCGCAGACAGGCGGAAATCACGCAGTTGCCCAAGGAACAGATCGATTATATGGACGTTTCGCCGAAACAGCTCGTTTCGGTTGCGACGGCGCTCATTCCGTTCTTGGAAAACGACGATACCAACCGTGCGCTCATGGGCTCGAACATTCAGCGTCAGGCGGTGCCTCTGCTTAAAACCGAAAGCCCGATCGTTGCGACGGGTATTGAAGCCGCGATCGCGCGCGATTCCGGCGTCATGGTCAAAGCGAAACACGCTGGTACGGCGATCGGCGTGGCGAGCGATCTCATTCGTATCCGCCGCGACGACGGTACTGTCGATGAATACAGACTCAAAAAATTTGAGCGTTCCAACCAGGGTACTAGCCTGAATCAGCGCCCGATCATCAATACCGGTGCGCATGTGGAGGAGGGCGAGATCATCGCCGACGGTCCTTCCACAAACAACGGCGAGCTTGCGCTCGGTAAAAATATCCTGATCGGCTTCATGGAATGGGAAGGCTATAACTATGAAGACGCGATCCTGATTTCCGAAAAACTCGTGCGCGAGGACGTATTCACGTCCGTGCACATTGAGGAGCACGAGACGGAAGCGCGCGACACAAAGCTCGGTGAAGAAGAGATCACGCGCGACATCCCGAACGTCGGTGACGACGCGCTCAAAGATCTGGATGAAGACGGTATTATCCGCGTTGGCGCGGAAGTGGGCAGCGGCGACATCCTTGTCGGCAAAGTGACGCCGAAAGGAGAAGCGGAGCTGACGCCCGAAGAGCGCCTGCTGCGCGCGATCTTCGGCGAAAAGGCGCGCGAAGTGCGCGATACCTCCCTGCGCGTTCCGCACGGCGAGGGCGGCGTGGTCGTAGACGTCAAGATCTTCACGCGCGAAAACAAGGACGAGCTTTCGCCCGGCGTGAACAAGCTGGTGCGCGTCTATATCGCACAGAAACGTAAAATTTCCGTCGGAGATAAAATGGCGGGCCGCCACGGGAACAAGGGTGTCATCTCGCGCATTTTGCCCGAGAGCGACATGCCGTTCATGGCGGACGGTACTCCGATGCAGATCGTTTTGAACCCCTTGGGCGTTCCTTCTCGAATGAACATCGGACAGGTTTTGGAAGTGCACTTAGGGCACGTGTGCAAACAGTTGGGCTGGAAGATCGCGACGCCGGTATTCGACGGTGCGACCGAGCAGGACATCAAAGAACTGTTTGCGGAAAACAATATCGTAAATCCGAACGGCAAAGTCGACGGTAAGATTCAGCTGTACGACGGACGTACCGGCGAACCTTTCGAAAACCGCACGACAGTCGGTCAGATGTACATGATCAAACTGATCCACCTTGTCGACGACAAGATCCATGCTCGTTCGATCGGACCTTACTCTTTGGTCACGCAGCAGCCGCTCGGCGGTAAAGCGCAGTTCGGCGGACAGCGTTTCGGCGAAATGGAAGTGTGGGCGCTGGAAGCATACGGCGCGGCGCATATCTTGCAGGAGATCCTCACGGTCAAGTCGGACGATATCGTCGGGCGTGTCAAGACGTACGAGAGCATCGTCAAGGGCAACAATATTTCCGAACCGGGCATCCCCGAAGCGTTCAAGGTCCTGTTCAAGGAACTGCAATCGCTGGCATTGGATGTGAAAGTACTCACCGAGAGCAAGGACGAGTTGCAGCTGAAAGATTTGTCCGATGCGGAAATGGAAGAAGAGGAACGCGACAACAGGCACGACGAAGAGATCGAAGAACTCGACTTCAACTTCGACGACGAAGAGGACGAAGACGAAGAGGATCTGGGTGTCGGTTCTATCTTCGAAGAGGATGAAGAGGACGAGGATTTCACTTCGGCGGATCTGTTCGGCGAAGAGGATCTGGATGATCTGGACGACCTCGATGACGAGGACGATGCAGACGATCAGGCTGAAGAAGATCAGACAGACGACGAAGAATAAAGCGGGAGGATTACTATGTACGAATTAAACGATTTTGACTCTATACAGATCGGAGTTGCGTCTCCCGAAAAAATAAGAGAGTGGTCGTACGGCGAAGTTACCAAGCCGGAGACCATCAACTACCGTACGCAAAAACCGGAAAAGGACGGCTTGTTCTGCGAAAAGATTTTCGGGCCGACCAAGGACTGGGAATGCCACTGCGGCAAATACAAACGCATTCGTTATAAGGGTATCATCTGCGAAAAATGCGGCGTTGAAGTGACGCGCGCGAAAGTGCGCCGCGAGCGTATGGGACACATTGAGCTTGCCGCGCCCGTTTCGCACATCTGGTATTTCCGCGGCGTGCCTTCCCGTATCGGGCTTTTGCTCGACATGGGGCCCAAACAGTTGGAGCAGGTGATCTATTTTGCCGCATACGTTGTGCTCGATCCGGGTACAATTCCCACTTTGGCGTATAAACAGGTCATCAACGACAAGGAACTGCGCGAACTGGAAGAGCAGTACGGCGATTCGAGTGTTACGGGTCTGAAAGTCGGCATGGGCGCGGAAGCGATCCGCGAACTTTTGCAGGCGATCGACCTGGAAAAAGAAAGCAAAGAGACCAAAGAGATCATTGAAAACAATCCGAGCGGGAGCAAGCGCCTGCGTGCGGTAAAGCGCATCGAGATCATCGAGGCATTCCGCAAGAGCGGCAACCGCCCCGAGTGGATGATCCTGACGGTACTTCCCGTCATCCCGCCCGATCTGCGCCCCATGCTCCAGCTGGACGGCGGCAGATTTGCGACGTCGGACCTCAACGATCTTTATCGCCGCGTCATCAACCGCAACAACCGCCTGAAGCGCATGATCGAGCTCGGCGCGCCCGAGATGATCGTCAAAAACGAAAAACGCATGCTGCAGGAAGCGGTGGACGCGCTCATCGATAACGGCCGCCGCGGCAAGGCGCTCAGCGGCCCTTCCAACCGCGATTTGAAGTCGCTCTCCGCGATGCTTCGCGGCAAGCAGGGGCGCTGCCGCCAGAACCTGCTCCGCAAGCGCGGCGACTATTCCGGCCGTTCGGCCATCGTCGGCGGCCCCGAACTCAAGAGCTATCAGTGCGGCCTCCCCAAGGAGATGGCGATCGAGCTCTTCAAGCCGTTCGTCATGAAGAAGCTGGTGGAGACCAACCGCTGCCACAACATCAAGAGCGCAAAGCGTACCGTGGAGCGCGGCAAGGATTTCGTCTGGGACGTCCTCGAAGAAGTCATCAAGGATCATCCCGTCCTTTTGAACCGCGCGCCGACGCTGCACCGCCTGTCCATCCAGGCGTTTGAACCCGTCCTCATCGAGGGCAGAGCCATCAAGATCTCGCCTCTCGTCTGCGGCCCGTTCAACGCCGACTTCGACGGCGACCAGATGGCAGTGCACCTCCCGCTCAGCATCGAAGCGCAGGCGGAAGCCCGCTTCCTCATGCTCTCCGCCAACAACATCTTAAAGCTTGCGGACGGCAAGTCGGTCATGAGCCCCACGCAGGACATGATCATCGGCGCCTACTACCTCACCATTTCGAGAAGAGAGGAGGGGAAGAAGTACGACGCCATGTGCCGCGAGGACGAGAACGGTGAAGTGTACCTTCCGCCCGTATTCTCCTCCTTCGACGAGGCGCTGATGAGCTATCAGCTCAAGAACACGCAGTGTCAGGACGAGATCTACGTCCGCCGTACCGTGGAGCTTCCGGAAGGCAAATTCGACGCTCTCCCGCTCCCGTACGAAAAGATGTTCGGCGAGGACGGGAACATCCCCAACAACGGGCTGCGCGGCAGGGTCCGCGTCTACCGCGACGAGGCGACGGGCAAGCTGTTTGTCAGCGGCGTCCTCAAGACGACCGTCGGCAGGATCATCTACAACGACGGCATGCCGCAGGACCTCAACTTCGTCAAGCGCGAACTTCCCGAGGATTACCTCAAGCTCGAGCTTTCCACCGAATTCATCGAATCGGTCAAAGGTTCCCGCGCCATCGGCAAAAAGCACCTCTCGAAGATCGTCGAGGCATGCTTCAAGACGGGCTATGCGCCCAAAGCGTCTGCCGTGCTCGACGCCATCAAGGAACGCGGCTATAAATATTCCACGCTCGCGGCGCTCACTACGTCCGTGTTCGACATGAAGATCCCCGAGGAAAAGGACGGGATCGTGGAAAACGCGGAGGAACAGGTCGCCAAGATCGCCAAGAAGTATTCGCGCGGTCTCCTCAAGGAAGAGGAGCGCTACCATGCCGTCATCTCCGTCTGGGACGATGCGACGGATAAGGTCGCGGCGCTGCTCAAGGAGCAGGGCGCGCGGGATAAGTTCAACCCCATCTGGATGATGGCGGATTCGGGCGCCCGCGGTTCCATCGACCAGATCAAGCAGCTCTCCGGCATGCGCGGCCTCATGGTCAACCCGCAGGGCAAGAAGATCGAGGTCCCCGTCAAATCGTGCTTCCGCAACGGCCTCTCCGTACTGGAATATTTCATTTCTTCGCACGGCGGCAGAAAGGGCCTTGCCGATACGGCGCTCAAGACGGCAGACTCCGGGTATCTGACCCGCCGCTTGGTCGACGTCTCGCAGGACGTCATCATCCGCGAGGAGGAGCGCTACAACGCCGTCATCAAAGTCTGGGACGA
>CALVME010000067.1 GCA_944342055.1 uncultured Clostridia bacterium
TCTTGAGCAGTCTGTTTTTGTTTCTACTCCCCAATATTTTCTCACCGTATCGCTGTATGTCATATGGTTCTCTCGCATATCCATTATAACAGCTATCTTGAATTCTGGCGAGTACTTTGTGTTAAACTTCTTCCCTCTTGACATGAAAATATGCACCTCCAAAAGTCTGTCCAACTTTTGGGGTGCATATCATTTACGCTATCGGTATATTTTCTAAGATGCGCGGTCAGCTCCCGATCAGAGCATTTATGCATGCACTCTTCTCTTGTGCCGCCTACCCGCTTGATTTCCACAACCGTTTGTTGCTGCAGCGGAATGTATTCCGTCCATTGCACGGGAACGGCGTGAAGCCGCTTGTCTCCGCCCATTTTCGGGATGTACGCCACGCGAGCCTCTTTCTGAAAAGAATGCGCCGTGACAAGCACCTTGTCGGCTCTCCCGTCCTTTTGCAAAAATTTCGTCTTGAAAATTACCTTTGTCTGCGTGTTCGGATGCGTCAACGCTGCAGGCGACAATCCATTGATCAGCGCTTCCGTTTCGTATGACGAGTAATTTCGTTCCGAACGCTTCTCAAAGGGAAACGGCTCAGGCTGTTGCATCTGATAGAGCGGAACAGCAAGAAGCGGAGCCATATCGAAATAGAGCGATCGGAAATATTCCGACTGAAAGGACAAAAATTCAGAACGCACGACAGAGAAATCGTAATGCATCAGACGAGACGGATCGGCAAAAAAAGCCCACTTCTGTGCATGGTCCGAGCGAATCGTGTTGAGCATTCCTTGCTTGACAAACGAAAAGTCATCTCCGTATCCTGCATCGGAGCGAAGCAGAGCGAGCATATTTTTCTGTGCAAGCGGCGTAAACATCAGGCGAAACTGCACTTCGTTGTCTCTGTCCAACGCAGAAAACAAACCGTCAAATTCGGCATTTCCCATTTCCGTAAAATGCCCTTCTCCCGCAGAGACCGCTTTGCGCATTTTTTTTCGGATCTCTCGCTGTTTTTCCTCTACTTTGCTTTCGATCTCACTTTCACTCAAACGGTGCACATATCCTGCCTGCCGCGAAAAGCAAAGATCGGGCGCAGCCTCGTTGCCATAATACAGTTTCGTATCGCAAGAATAGACAGGTTTGGGCGCCACATATCTCGCCACGAGCGTCTGCGAATGCCGAACCGCCCTCGTCCCTCCTTTTGCGTCAGAAGCGTATGTGACCCAGCTGATATTGATGTATCCCTTATACGTCTCATTCTTAAATGAGCGGACGCGATTTCTCACATATACGAAGGGATTCCGATCGAGATCTCCGGACAAAACGCCGATCGTGGCTGAATTCATATCCCCATTTTCGGGCATACCGTACTTCTCAGACATCAAGACAAATTTATCCGAGCTGAGACATGCATCGAAACGGATATCGGGATATGTCTTTTCGATGAGTTCGTGCGTCATGCGGGAAGAAAACAGCTCATGGAGCGGTCGCATCTGCGCGTAGGCCTCTTTCTGAAATGCGTCCGCTTTCTTCTCAGCCGCACGATACCGATCTTCTGCCCTTTCGATGCGCGTCTTGATTTTGGTGACCGTCAGAACAAACAGAACGACCGAAAGAACAAGCAGCAAAGCGAGACAAACGGGATAAACCCAACCTCCCTCTTCCGAGCTCAGATAAGCCATCGCGATGCTCCCGAAAAGCGCCGCCACACTCAACAAAATGACAAACAAGCGCAAAGCTTTATTCCAAAAGCAATTGTTCTTTGCCTCTTCCGCGTGCTTCAGTTGACGTTTGTATCTTGCGACCGTCTTTTGATTGGCAGAAGCGCTGACCTTTGACTTTTTGACGAGTACATCGAAGTACTCTTTTGCATTCTTTTGGAATTTCGATTCCAACACATTTTTATAATATTGAAGCGGTTCAAAATCCTCTGTCGTTTGCCACATAATGCATTTCCCTGTCGAACATTATAAACGATTTGTCATTTTTTGTCAATCTCTTTCTTTTAATATTATAAGTTAAGTAAAGATATCATATTTTGTGCAAAAGCAAACGTGCAGAGTGTTTCGCGCAGACGAGAGAAGGATGACGCAAATGGCTCTCCGAAACAAAAAGACCGCTCTCCCTGAGGACGGTCTTTTTGACATCAGAAATTTAACTTTGAAAGGGATCAAAAGGAATATTCGCCCGCAGAAAGCGTCTTTTTCTCGCCGCTTGGCAAGATAAATTCCGCCGTCGTGTTCGACGGAACGGAGACGGAGTAAACATATCCCTTTTCCGTCTTTTTCCAACCGCAGGCAACTTTGCCGTAAATGCTTTGATATTCGGCTCTCGCGTTTTTCAGCGTGCCGCCAGGCTGAGGCGCAATGAGAAAAGCGTTCTCGCCCGCAACCTTGATGCCACACATGCCGCCGATGAGCCATTCGCACACCGCCCCCTTGGAGTAATGGTTGAGTGAGGCAATGCCCTTATCTTTGGTCATATGCCCTTCCCAACTCTCCCAGATGGTCGTCGCTCCGTTCTTGGGCATAAACAGCCAGCCCGGCATCTCTTCGTTTTCCAACAGCCGATAGGCATACTCTATGTCGAGTTTGGCAAGCACGTCCAACACGAGCGGTGTAGAGAGGAACCCCGTCCCCAGCCGCCAGCCATAGCGATCGAGCGCCTTGATGAGGCGCTTCTTTGCAAATTCCTCCTGCTCCTTGGTCAAAAGTCCCATATAGAGCGGCCGCACAAGTTTGGCTTGCCTGTCAGTGTCGAGCGTATGCCGTTTTTTGGTGACGAGCTCCTGATAGGCGCGCTTTGCCCCCTCGCTGTATTCCTCGATGCGTGCAAGCCGCTTATCCTGCGTTTTCCCGAGGATCTCGGCAACTTCAAGCACCCGCTTCAACGTAAAATAAGTATATGCCGTCGATTCCTCGGGATGCGGCATTGCAAAGTCATACCACTGAAACGCCATTACGTCATTCGGTTCAGCCCACTCGCCGTAAGACATGCCGCAATTGACTGCATATTTCCTGTTCTTATGTGAAAGGTGCATCGGTCTTGCATAAGGTCCGCCCCATTTTCCTGCGCGTCCGATCATGAAGCGCGCATATCTGAGCATATCCTCGTAATTCTCTTCGAGCACGCGGCGATCGCCGTATTTGCGATAGAGATAGAGCGGAATATATACGCCTGCGCACGCCCAACCGACTGCGCCGTTCATCAGCCAGATCTCCGCCCCTTCGTTGGAGAACGGCGCGATCTGCGGCAGTTTGCCGCTCTTCCACTGCCGATCAAAAATGTCGCGGACGTGCTTGCGCGCAAACGACGCATAATCGACCAGATAGGACGCGGTATTGAAAAATACCTCGCTGTCGCCCGTCCAACCCGCGCGCTCACGCGTCGGACAGTCGGAAGGAAAGTCGGTGGAATTGCTCTTCAGGGACCAAAGCGTGATCTGATAGAGTTTGTTGATGAGCGGGTGCGAGCATTTGAACGAAGATGTCTCCGCAAAAGCACTGTACACGGCGATCGCCTCAAAATTCTCCTTTTCAAACGGCACGTCGGTATCCACCTGCGCATACTGAAATCCGCCGTAAAAGAACTTGGGCGCGTATTCGTTGATGCCTTCTCTGCAGACGTAATCGATGTGCTGTAAGGGCGTAGGCTTTCCCTTATGCATGTTCTGAATGTTCCTGAGCGTCAGTTCCCCATCCTCTCCGATCACCTCGCCGAGCGTGATCTGCACTTTCTGTCCGCCGTGGGCGCGAAGGCGAAAGGAAACGTATCCCGATAAATTCTGCGGGAACTTGAGCACCTTCTTTCCCGAGGGAGTCACGATGAGCTCGGCGGGCGCAAACCGCTCCATTTCCTTGACGAGCACATTATCGGAAGCCTTAAGATTACCTTCAAACCTGACGACCTGCGCCTTTCCCGCATACGAGGGCGTCTGCAACGCATTCACGACCTCGCCGTCTCTGAGATCGGCAAAGCGAATGGGGCCGTCGTTTGACCAGTCCCAATCATCGTCCGTACAGATGCGGACGAGCCTTCCCGCCGCATCGGAAAGTTCCAGCTGGGCGAGCAGTTTCGTCTGTTTCCCATAGGTATTCGTCTTGCCCTTGCCTCCGTTGGAACCCCTGTACCAACCGTCGGCGAGTTCGGCGGAAATGACGTTCGCCCCGTCCCGTATCAAAGACGTGACGTCGTATGTCTGGTATTGAATGCGCTTGCGATAATCGGTAGAACCAGGCATAAAGACGGCGTCTCCCGCCTTTTTGCCGTTGATCCTTACCTCATACAGGCCACAAGCCGTGACGTAAAGCCGCGCCTTTGCGATACCGTTCGCTTTGAACGCTTTGTAAAAACAATCGACGGGATAGCGTTTTTTCGGATCGACGCGATAGTTTCCCGCGATCCACTTTGCTTTCCATTCCGACGAACAAAGCAGTCCCGTTTCAAAGAACGCGTCGGACCATTCGCCCTCCTCGCCGTTTTCGTCCCAGAGCCGGACCTTCCACTCGACCCTTTGACGAGAAACAAGCGGAACGGGATATTCCGCGCGCATGGAAGAAGAAGAAGAAATCTTGCCGCTGTCCCAAATCTCTTTGCCGTCCGCTTTTGCCACGATGCGATAAGCCGTCTGCTTTACGCCGCCTTCGCAGTTCCACATCAGCCGTGGATTTTCAAGATCGATCCCGATCGGGTTTACGAGATATTCCGTTTTTAAGTTGATCGCTCTCATTTTTTCTCCGCACATTTGAATTTTCTCTTCTCTTGCCGCACAGAGACAATTTTTTGCAATTCTGCTTTTTTCATTGTGCCCTGCTGGACAAATCGTTTGCCGTTTTCGCTTTTACACGGACAGTCTATCACGTTTATCGGCTTCATGTCTTGCATTATTGTTTCATTTGCATTACAAATGTTCCGACTTTTGATCAATGCAAACATGCTTCGGCTTGATTTCTTGCAATCATAGACCGATCGCCGCGCTCGCGCATGCGGCGCATCCCGAAGCGGAAATTCCCCGCAATCGGACGCCGCTCGCACAAACTGACGGCGCCAGAAGGCGCGGGCAATGCGCCCGCGCCTTCTTCAAGTCCCATGCCGCGCACCTTCCCGCGCCTCGCTTCCGTGCGGGAGATTTGATCTGTCGATTCGCCCTTCGAAAGATGTCGGCACACTTCGCGCCGCAACTCAAGTCAGGATTTTCATGTCGTAAATGTCCTCGAAGCGGATTTTTCTGTCCCCCGCAAGCAAATATCGAAGTTCCGGGCAAATCTCCGATACCGTCCCGCTGGTGACAATATAGCGATCGACGCGGTAGTGCTTTACGGCGATATCCGTCCCGATTTCCAAAAGCCGCAAGGTGGCGGACAGTTCCGCTTGTCTGTCTTCGGAAAGTTCCGCCCTTTCCTCGCGCAAATGCCTTTCTTCGCGCTTTCGCAGCGCTTCCTTCAAGCCCTTCATCGCGTCGAAGGGCATAAACAGCTTAGCTCTTTCCCGTTGCGTCATAACCCGCCCGATGCCCTCCTATCATGTTATTTCGTTCGCGCTGCGTCGCCGCTTCCGTAAGATCGATCCCGCGCAGCACGGCGTTTTTCCCGTACTTGTTTTTTAATTCCAGCACCGTTCTATCGCGGCGCTTTTCCCTTTCGACGGCGTCAAAATCAGTGAACAGATCGTACCCCGCGCAGCCCTCATCCGCGACCTGTTCGAAGGACAAAGCGAGCCGCCTGATCGGCACGTCGCGCTCGGCGCACCCGTCGAAGACGGCGCATGCCGTCGGCACCAAAACCGACCCCAACGCCGTAGCCAGGCGCAATTTTTCCGAACCGCTCGCGCCGGGGCGACATGCCTTCGAATATCCGATCAGAACGGAGACCTTGCCCGCGACCAAATGCCGCTTCACCAACTCCATCGCCCCGTTCTGCGCCATTTCCGTAATGACGAGACGCGCTTCCTCAAAAGAATAATCTCGGGGAAGTATTTGCGAAGACGACACCGATCTCGTCTTGCTCCTGTACTGTTTGATATCCGCAATGGTACAAGATTCCCTGCCCCACGCATGATCTATCAAGAGTTCGGCATTCACGCCGAACTCTTTGTACAAAAGCGCTTCGGGCGCGTTTGCGATCCCGCGCATATCGTATATGCCGAATTTGGACAGGCGATTGGCGGTTCCGAAAGAAATTTGCCAAAAATCCGTGATCGGCCTATGCCCCCACAAATGACGAAGATACAGCCTTTCGTCAAGATATCCGATGTGTTCCGCGTTATGCTTCGCCGTAATGTCCAAAGCAATCTTTGCCAGATACAAGTTTGTCCCGATTCCTGCCGTTGCCGGAATGTGTTTCCGCTCCGCTATCCGATCTATCAGCGATCTTGCCATATCGACGGGAGTCAAACGGTAAAGCTTGAGATAATCCGTGACGTCTATGAACGATTCGTCGATGGAATAAACGTGAATGTCGTCCGGAGAAAAACAATCGAGATACAAATCGTAAATGTCTGCCGAATACTCGATGTACAGAGCCATGCGCGGCGGCGCGATCTGATACTTGATCGAAGGCGGGATCTCCGACAATCGGCATCGATTGCGGACGCCCTGCGCCTTCAGTCCGGGCGATATCGCAAGGCATAGAGCGTTCTTTCCCCTGCTCACGTCGGCGACCACCAAATTCGTCTCGAACGGATTCAAACCCCTCTCTGCGCACTCGACGGAAGCATAAAAAGTTTTCATGTCGATACAAAAATAAATTCGGCTCTTCTTTTCCATACTTTTCCCATATAAAGCAAACATATGTTTGTTTTATGCGAGTATTATAGCACATGCAAAACAATGTGTCAAGCCAAAATTTTACACATCTCCATGAATTTTGCAACGTCGGCTTCCCTGAATCAGAAATGGCAATCGCCATAAAAAACAAATTGGAATGAAGAAATCTTTGAGCGGCTTGGAAGATAACTTTTTTAAGCGCGAAAGGAAACCCTCCGTCGACGGGTCAAAGCGGCATATAGGCATAAATCATTTTAAAAAGTGTGCAAGAAATTCATTCTCACACACTTTTTGACCTTTGTCTTATGAAACATGATTGCTTTGCTCAGTCAGCAGCGCGCCCGAGAAGTCTGTCCTTACGGTAAACGAAAAGAATTTTTCCTCCGTATCTGTCTGGAACATGGGGGCGTTGTCATTGCGGAAATGATAATAAGTCCTCTGCCATAGGTCTGTATGCGGCAACGTTTCGATCCATACATTGCCGCTTTGCACCATGTAACTTTTAGGCTGCCTTGTTCACTTGCATTCATCAAAATTGAATATCTTATCCATGGATATATTTTACAAAAAAACTCTCTATTTCGTCAAACGGAATGATATCTTTTCTGTCGTAAAGATCGGTATGGACGGCGTTCGGAATGATCAAGAGTTGCTTGTTGTCTCCTTTGAGTTTGGAATACGCGTCTCTGCTGAAATAGCAGGAATGCGCTTTTTCTCCGTGAACGATCATCACAGCGCTTTCGATCTCCTCAGCATAAGACAAAATAGGCATATTCATAAAAGAAAGCGCCGACGTAACGTTCCAACCGCCGTTGGAATTGAGCGAACGGGCATGATAGCCGCGAGGCGTCTTGTAATAGTCGAAATAATCTTTGAGAAAGAACGGTGCGTCCGACGGCAATTCATCTGCCACTCCGCCCGCAAGCGCATAGGTTCCGCTCTTATAGTCCGCGGTACGCTGCGCGTTCAACGCTTCCCGCTGTTTCTGACGGGCATCCTTATCCATACTGTCGAAGTAGCCATTGGCGGTAACCCTTGACATGTCGTACATCGTGGAAGCGACCGTAGCCTTGATGCGAGTGTCAATGGCTGCGGCATTCAGCGCCATGCCGCCCCACCCGCAAATGCCAAGAATGCCTATCCTGTCGGGATCGACATTGTCCTGCACGGAAAGAAAATCCACCGCCGCACAGAAATCCTCGGTGTTGATATCGGGCGAAGCAACGTATCTCGGCTGCCCGCCGCTTTCCCCGATAAACGAGGGGTCAAAGGCTATCGTCAAAAAACCGCGCTCGGCAAGTTCCTGCGCATAAAGTCCCGCCGCCTGCTCCTTTACCGCCCCAAACGGTCCTGCAACGGCGATGGCGGAAAATTTGCCCGACGCGTTTTTCGGAACATACATATCCGCCGCGAGCGTAATGCCGTAGCGGTTGTGAAAGGTTACTTTTTTGTGATCCACTTGATCGCTTTTCGGGAAAGTTTTATCCCATTCCTCTGTAAGATATAACATTTCTTCCTTCATGTTTTACCTCATGCGTTCAATGCGTCATATGTTTCGTCCGAAACGGCTTCCAGCCATTCGTTCGCGGTATCTTCTCCTATGAGTTCGACGGCGATATGCGAGAACCAGCAGTCCTTTTTTGCGCCGTGCCAGTGCTTGACGTTCGCGGGGATCTCCACCACGTCGCCCGGATTGAGGCTTCGCGCCGCCTTGCCCCACTCCTGGTACCAGCCGCTGCCCGCAACGCACAAAAGGAGCTGTCCGCCGCCGCTGCTCGCCCTGTGAATGTGCCAGTTGTTGCGACAACCGGGCTCAAACGTGACGTTTGCAAAAAAAGGTTTCACCCCTGCCGATGTCAACGGATTGAGATAAGATTTCCCGATGAAATACTTTGCGTAAGCGGTGTTTTCTTCGCCCTTGCCGAAACAGTTTTGCGCTTCAAATTCCTTGTTGTTCATGTTACTCTCCTTTGCTTAAAATTTCTTTTGCGCAGTTCAGCGCGTTGAACGCTCTCGGCATCCCCATATACGGCAAGGCGTGAGCGATCGCACAGACAATCTCTTCCGCCGTATTCCCCGCCTTGATCGCGCCAAGCGCATGGGAACGCACCTGTACTTCCGCCCCACCCATCGCCGCAAGCATGACGACGGTCAGAAGCTCTCTCGTCTTTTCGTCGAGCCCCTTTCTCGTGCCAAAATCCGCAAAACAGAGTTCGGTCAGCCATTTGGGAATTTCCGCGGAAAAATCGTCTGGAAGCCAGGCATACCTTTCTGCTATTTCATTGCCATAGATAGGCGACTGAATTGCTTGCCCCCTTTCATACCGAGTCTCTTCCGCAGCGGTCTCCGCGTTCTCAAGCGGCAAAGCAATTTCGTTTGCAACAAACACTTCGTTCATCGCTGAAATGGCGTTGAGCGTCTTCGGGAAGCCGATAAACGACGCGCATTGATAGATCGTCTCGCGTATTGCGAGCGGAGCGAGCCCCACATTCAGGCAAGCTCCGACGTGCGCCTTGAGCTGCGGCAACGTCTGATTGACGGCAAGCACCGTGATCGTAATAAGTTCGCGCATGCGGTTGTCGAGAGAACCGACATAGCACACTTCTCCGAAGATGAACCGCTGCAAAATGCGCATAAATTCGGGATCCGTCCCCTCGTTCTTTGTCGGCTCTCCGCCAAACAGTTCCTTGAATTTCTCTTTCGTCCGTTCGATCCTGTCCATATTTTACCCCCTTGCTTTCAATGAGAACGTAACTTCTGTTTTGTCCGTCCACCCGAAGAAATTTTCCAGACTTTCGCGCGTTGCCCCGCGTATATGCCCTATCTTCGTATATGCCCAGCTGTTGCTGTCATAAAAAATGACCAGCTGATCGCCTGAATACAGCACAACGTCGCCCGTTCGGGTAGTCATGTTCACGTCATCCCTTTCGAGAGAAAAACCGAGCGCGCCCACCATTTCAAAGCCGCCGTATGCGCGCATCGCGACAGATATCTCGCCGCCCGCAAGCCTATCTTTGAGCGCCCTTGCCGAAACCGTGTCGGCAAGCTGTATTTCAAGAACTTTGTCTCCGCAGGATATTACCACGACATCCTCCTCACCGTTTTCTTCATCTTTCTGCCCCTCTCCGCCCTGTTCCGCCTCTGTGGAAGAGGGAGGACAAACTCCCGACCCCTCATTCTCTGTCCGACAGCCGCCCAAAACAAGGACGCAGACGATCGCCAACAAGATAGCAATAACTTGTTTCATTTATCGGTCACCTTTTTGATGATTCTTGCAGGTACGCCGACGGCAACGCTGTCCGAAGGAATATTTTTATTTACCACCGCCCCTGCGCCTATCACGCAGTTATCGCCTATCGTAACTCCGGGAAGAATGGTTGCGTGCGCGCCTATCCATACATTTTTCCCTATTACCACCTTTGCAGGCGACATACTCTGTCTGTCTTCGGGCGCAAGCGAGTGATTGAGCGTAGCAATTACGACTTGCTGCCCTATGAGAGTGCCGTCGCCGATCTCTATGCCGCCCTGGTCCTGAAAACAGCAGCCCGAGTTGATGAATACGTTTCTGCCCAACATGATATTTCTGCCGTAGTCCGAATAGAAAGGCGGAAACATTCCGAAGGATTTATCCACCTCCCTGCCCGTAAGGCGCGACATCATGAGCCGTATTTCCTCCCGCGTATGGTAGCCTGAATTCAGCTCTGCGGTAATTGATCTCGCCTCTTCCGAGACCTTATGCATCAATCCATGTTCGGGCGAGCGTCCTTTTATCTCGTTGCCCGACAGCATAAAATCATTCAACTGCTCTGTCGTCATAATGTTCTCCTTGTGTCTCTATTTTAACGGAACGAGTACATATATGTCAAATACCTATATTCTATCATATTCTATGCTTGACAGGCATAGATAACAGAGATATAATATTGCCATGGAACTGAGAGAACTGAAATACTTTTTGGCAATTGCAAGGGAAGAGAGCATCTCAAAGGCTGCGGATGCACTGTACATCACGCAACCCAGCCTTTCCAGACAAATGCAAAATCTGGAAAAAGAGATCGGGAAGCAGCTTTTCGTGCGCGGAAGCAAAAAAATTTCGCTTACGGAAGCAGGCATACTTCTTAAAAAACGTGCGGAAGAGATGATCGCGCTCTATGAAAAGACGTGCGGTGAACTTACGGCTTCGGAAAACGGCATAAGCGGAGCAATTCACATTGGTTGCGGCGAAAGCTATGCATTAAGTACGGTTGCAGTGGCGGCAAAAAAATTGATCGAGAGCGCGCCGAATATACACTTTCACTTTTTCAGCGCAGACACGGATGACGTACTGGAGCGGCTGGACAAAGGACTGATCGATTTTGGCGTACTTGTTTTACCAGCAAATCTTTCCAAATGTGAATACTTTACCCTGCCTGACCGCGACACTTGGGGAGTGCTCATGAGAAAGGAAAGCCCGTTGGCTCAAAAGCAAGAAGTAACGCCGCAAGATCTGTATCATCTGCCCATTATCCGCTCTAAGCATACTATGTCCAACAACCTGATAGACGATTGGCTCGACGCGGATGCGCAGAAACAGAACGTCGTTGCGACTTACAACCTTCTGTACAACGCCTCACTGCTTGTAAAAGCGGGAATCGGCTATGCGATCGGACTCGATCAAATCATAAACACTTCCGGCGACAGCGCGCTTGCCTTTCGCCCCCTTTCTCCCAAAATTGAAACTTCTCTTGCCTTTGCGTGGAAAAAAGGACAGATTTTGTCTCCGGCGGCGCAAAAATTTTTGAGCGTACTGAAGGAATTGATTGCAGAACCTCAAACGCGCGCCTAATTGAGGCGGCGGAACGTTTATTCACGCTCCGCCGCAATATGTTTTTATGTTTTATTGACCCGTTCTGCGACAATGGCAATCCGACACAGATTTTGCTTTTTGTTCGGGAGCGAAGCTCTCAGCAATGAAGAAGTTTATCGCTCAGCTCAAGAATCTGTGAAGCATACTTTCTTTTCCCTCTTTCCGCAAGTTTTTTCCAGAGGAAATAGTTTACCGCCGCCATGGCAATGCCCGCAATGCCGATCACGATGCCGACAGTTTTCATTGCGCCCGACCCTATGACTTCCATGGCAAGGCGCATACCCGTTCCGAGGACGAGCGCGCCGACAATCCCGAATGCATACGCAAAGATATTTGCGGGCAATTTCGCTTTTTTGTCCAGGCTTTTCAGCTTTTCCAGATCTGTCTCGGTGTGCTCGTTGTACTGTGCGCGTATGCGCTCGATTTGTTTCTTCTCATCCATAATCAATTCCTCCTTTGGATTATGCCGTATGCCGAAAAGCGCCATCATCACTCCCGCCGCTATCCTGACGACGGATATATCCATATTCGGCGACGCGATCAGCGTTATGCCGAATGCAAAGAGACAGACCGCCATGACAAGATTGGCTATCTTTGCAAATCGGATAAAACCAACAGACCTCATGTTTGTCCTCCTTTCTTTCGTCAATACGATTGTACCGCGATCGGACAGAAAAGAAAACGGTCAATTTTTGTCCGTTGCCCGAAATTCAGGCACGGCAATAAAATTGACCGAAATTCGGACAAACGCCGCCGTTTGCACAAAAAAAGGAGCCGTTCGGCTCCTTCCTGTTTATTTGTCTTTGATGCGGCGAAACAATTCGTCTATCAATCCTCCGCTCAATTCGAGCAGTCTGTCGTAAAGTTCTATGATATCGTCTTTCGCCCCCGTTGCAAGCCACAGGGAGATCTGCCCGTAGAGAGCACTGACATAATATCCCTGCACAATGGTTTTGTCCCGCTCGTCTATCTGACAATCTGAAAAATAACTTTCGAGAAAGCGAGCAATGCAATACCTGCACGCGTCCCACAGATACTCTTCAAATACGTCTCTGTTCACAGAATGATAGATGTGCAAAAAGGCGCGCTTGTTCCGCACGATGAACTTTATGGTAGCTTTTATACAGTCTTCCAAAGTCGCAAAAACGGGTTGCTGGACGATGAGTTTGTCAAACGCCTCGTTCATGATACTCTTCATCAGGGAGGGAATGTCCTCAAAATGATAATAAAACGAATTTCTGTTGATTCCGCAATCGGTCACGATGTCCTTGACGGTTATCTTGCTGAGCGGACGCTCGTTCAGCAATTTGAGAAAGGAAGCTTCGATTGCTTTTTTGGTAAAATTAGGCATTGATGCACTCAGACAGATAAGATTAACTCAAGTATATCACATTATTTCAGATTAAGCAACCATCTTTTTTCTCTCGCAAAGCAATGCAGCCGCCGCGCCAGGCGATGACAGAACGCAAAGGCGTACAGCTGCATTTGCAAAAATGCGACGCGCCGCCGATCTCTCGTCGAAGTTTTTTCCATGAATGACGACCGTTCCCGTCCCATCTCGTCGGCGTATTTCCTTTCAGCGCCGCGGCATTCATCCTTTCCCTTTCAAAAAGAAAAGCAGAGTCCTTGTAAACTCTGCCTTCTCTTCAGCGAAATCTGCCGAAGTCATTCTGTCGTTTTGTATGTGCCTTCCCCTGCATGGAGCGCATCCGAAGAGCGTCCACGAAATCTGTGACGCTTCAAGGCTGCCGCGACATTCCCCTACGCTCCGATCGGATACAGGGGCGTATTGTAAAGATTGCCGTAAATATCCTCGACGGTGAGGGCAATATACCCGCCTTCGGGAATCGAAGTTCGCTCGATCGATTCGTTGCCGTAGATCAGCCTTTCCCCGCCGTACTCTATGACATCTCCCGCCTTCAATTCCTCGATCATATAAGCTTGCCCGTCATTCTCATAGACATAGCCCAATATGCTGTAACTTCCGTCGAGCTGTCCGAAATAATGCGGATCGTCAAAATCATAAGTATAGTCGTACGAAAAATACAAAAATGCAAGCTCTCCGTTCACGAGAAGGGGCGCCGCATATATATTTCTGCTTTCGCGGCTGATTTCTTCCTCCTGTACCGTCAGAAGGACATGATCCAGCTCGATATTCCCCATCTTTAGCGAAAACAGAACGTCCTCAGGCACGGTCAGATAGGTATATTGATTGATGTCGTTGAATCTCGATGAAACGCAAAGCCCGTCCATTTTTATGATCCCGCCTTCGGCGTCATAGAGCGTGTACCCGAAAAAAGCGCTGTATATGGGCGACAGCTCATCCAAAACGGCATTGTATATGCCGTTGCCGTCGTAGGAACTGCTGATAAAATCGAGATACTGCCCCTCTTTGAGGCGCATGACGTTGTGCATGAAGGTGTAATAATCGGAATAAGCACAATTTTCCTGATAGGCGCGGATGTCGTAAGCGGTGACGCCGTCTCCAAAGTAGAGATATAAGCCGGACGTATCGAATCGCGTGCCGTGTATCTCATACAGAACGATATCCCGCAACATCTTCGCAAAGGAATCGTCTTCCAACCCGCAGTGCTCGGCGAGATCGAAAAGATCCTTCCCGATTTTCCCTATGCTGTTTGTCTTGGCGACCGACCTCAACAGATCGTTTGTCTGATACAGCCATTCGTTAAAGACCGAACTGAAATCGGCGCGATAATGTGCGACCGCCCGCAAATCGATGAGAGAAAGCGTGAGCGAATCCTTCAGGGTGCTGTTGCCATAACTAAGCAGCGTATCGTCTATGATGCGTTTACCGATATCCGCGATATCTGCGCCGCCGTTATCGTTCAACAGAGCGAGCATGGCGCTGTAGTCAAACCCGATCGACGGCAACACCTCCTCCGATGCGATCGCATAATCGGCAGAGCGACAGATATACGTCATCAGATCGAGGTTTGCCGTATAGCAGGCGTTGAAGACGATCAAATCAAACAGATTTTCGGAGAGCGCGTCCGACAATTCGCCATAGGTCAGCATATCGTTGCCGTGCAGCTGATCGGGACATATCCCATACGGAGAGCCGTGTCCCCAGAACAGAAGCACCTTCCTGTCCGCCTCCGTTTTCTCCGCCAGAGCGAGGAATTCTTTCAAAACAGACGCATCCCCCATATTGGCAGAAGGCAGTCGGCGCACGGCGCTGAGCTCTTCCTCCTGTACGGAATAGATCACCGCTTCGTCGGAAGGAATATCGTGTTGTTTCCATTGCGAAGCGCCTCCCGTCATGACGTAAACGTCCACGTTTTCATGGGACGGGGCAGACAATATCTGAGAAATTGTTCGGCTTGCGGCGCCCGATCCCGATTCCAGATCGTTACCGCTCATGTACAGAAAAAGCGCATATGACTCATTCTCGCGGCGCGTCTTGCCCCCAGATGTACAGGAAGACAGCATCGGCAACGCAAGGAGACACATCAGCAAAAGACAGAAAAATTTTTTCATTCACACCTCTTCCACGTCGTTTCTGAAATCGGTTCTGGCTCTTCCGCGGAGGATGAGCAAAACGCCGATCGCGATCGCCAACAGCGACCAGACGTGCGACAGCGATATCACCCAGAAGAGATTGGTGCGGACGCGCACGAACTCTATCGCGAAACGGAATGCGCCGTAGATTACAAAGTACCATGCAAAACATTGCCCTCGCAACAGGCGTTTCCTGTGCGTCAGCGCGACAAAGACCGAAGACAACAGAAGGCAGAAGACGCTTTCCGTTATCTGCGTGGGGAATTTAAACCCGCCCGCCGTGATACCGCCGCAACAGCCCGATATCAAGCAGTCGATCCGATAAAACGCCAGCATCAAAATCATGGGAATGACAATGAAAGACGCCACCGTCCCGCTGTCCTTTTTGAAAATGCGGGAAATCAACGCGCAAGAGAGCAACTGAAAGAAAATTGCTCCGTACAGCGAAAACCCCTGAAATCCCACTCCGTGCTGCATGACATAGACAAAGTTTTCGACGATATACATGAGTTTTGCGCCGATCATCATGACGACGAGATTGATCACGCCGTAACAAAAGGCTCTGATCGGTTTTTCATTGAAAAAAGGCGCATCGATCAGATAATATATCTGACCGATGACAAATCCCAGGATCCAGAAAAAATATCCGGATTCGATAATATTCATATGTCTACCCGTCAAAAGGTGTGACCGACGCCCTGAATTCCCGTTTTGGGAAGAGCGGACAGGCCTTTTATTGTGAAATACTGTACCGGTTTCACATAATTGGTATTCGTCCAGGTCGACAGATCATTGGTTGAAAACATAATCGTGTTGACGTGATTTGAATTCTGTATGGTTCCCTCCGTCAAACTCCAGCTCTCCTCGAATTTGGGACCGCAAGACGACGAAACGCTTTTTTTGGAGCAATACATGACATAATAGATCCGTACGTAATTCTTATTCTTTACAAAGTCAGAGACAGTCATATCGAGATTGACGCTGACGACGGCAATGGCGTTGCAATATTTGCGACCGTTGTTCCAATAGTCATCGTAATCCTTTACGCCTATTTCCGCCCCAAGGATGAGGTAGTTGCTGCTGTTGTTGCCGGGGAATTCGAATCCTTCCCTTCGGAAGAACTCGCGGAACGTCAGATCCTTTTTTGAACCGTCGCTGTTCTGCACATGGGTATAGGGCAAAATAGTCTGGGCGAAATTTTCAAAATCCGCCATGCTGATGTTCCCGAATGCATCATAATTGATTTTGATCGTGCCGTCGCTTCCGATCTTATTCACAGAGAGGATATCCCTCGCCCAGACAGTGGATATCTTCTTTTCCGCCTTTTGATTCAAAGCAGCCAGCGTAAGTTTTCCTTCTTCCTGATTGACCGCATACTTTCCGATAAACTCTTGATAAAGCTTAGAGTTGCTGTTGTACTGCTCGGTGATCTGCGACAGATACCCGATGATCAAGTTCAATTTTCCTCCGACGCTTTCTCCGTTGTAGGTCGCGTTGAGTACGGACTGCGCCGTCGCATTCTCCAATATCGTGCCTGCGATCTGGTTCTGATAGGTCTCTCTGAATGCTTGCTCGCCGATGGAGGTACAATTGAGATACGCCTGATTTTCCGCCTGATCCTGCATCTGATAACCGATCAGATCTCCGTTGCCGTCCAGCCAAATCTCGTTTACGCCGTACAGTCCGAGCTCATAAGTATATGCCAGCGTAACGAGGGAATATCCCACATAATACGCGCTGTAAGGTTGGCTGACCAACTCCTGCATCTTGCTGTAAATGTTTTCCTGATAGGGCGTCTGCGAGCACACAAAGCGCTCCGCAATGCGGAAGATGCTGTACTGCTGCAATTGATCTACCGAAGTTTCGCTTCCCATAAAGTAATTGCCGAACTTCGTCAGTTCCACATCCAGATCGGAGCGGACAGAGCCGCTTCCCTTGATTTCCGCGCACAGATCAGCCAGGTTTTTATCTAAGTTGTCCGCTTCATTCGCTTCGATGTTTTTCTCGATCAAAGACAAACTCTTATAGAGCACGTTGATCTCTTTGCTGATCGACTGATATGTATCTACGAACTTACTGTACTGATCGAGATATTTTGTGTCGGAAAATCCCGAAGTCAGCCAGTCGATTTTTCCCTCAAGACTGATGATCTCGCTCTTGATCTCGCCCAAACTGCTGAGCACCTCCTCCTTGAAGGATTCATCGCCGTAATACTGAAATCCGAGCGCCTTGATGATACCCTCTGCCGCCCAGCTTCCTACGCTGGATACGACGCTCGAAACGCCTCCCGAAATACCGCTGCCGATTCCCGAAAGCGCCAAATTTACGATCTTGTCGCCCAATCCCTCGTCTGATGACGCCATATCGTAAGAATCATCTTCTATTTCGACTACCGTTCCCTCTTCAGGTTCATCCTGAGAACAAGCGGACAGTCCGCATGCGGCAGACGCCAATGTAACGGCGCTCAGCAACAAACAAATTCCTTTTTTCATAATTCACTCCTTAAATTTTTTATACGAGATCATAGCCGCCGCCCTGACCCATGGCAGTCACGCCGACATAGACGTACAAATCCTTGTTGAACGTCGTCACTTCCGCCGCAATGCGTACCGCAGGGTGAGTCACGCCATCCGAAAGCAGGAAGTCCTTGACTCTGACATACAGCTCCCCTTCCTCCGTCAGCCGTACTTCTATCGTCCCGTTTGTATCGGGAAGCGTGATGTATTCGGTGGTCACGTATTCCTCCACAAAAGAGCCGTACGGCAACACAAACCACGAAGTATAAGTGTGCAGGCTTCCGATATTGGACGAAGAAACTCCGCTCGTCGTCATCTGCGGCTTGTAGACCGTGAGGTATGCTGTGCCTGTCGCCCTATCGGAGATACCCCCGTTTACGGCGATATAGCCGAGCAGGCCCTCATTTTCCACCGTACCCGTCACCGTGCCGGAGAGGGTCACGCTGATCGTGGACGCGTCCACATACGAAACGGAGACGACCTCTTTGCCGACAAGTCCGTCCCCGACCGATACGTCCGACACGGAAATGTCCTCTTCAAAGGCGTACCCTTCGCCCGCCAAAGACGAGAACGTGATCTGTACGGTCTGTTCACCGTGAGAATAGACGTTGTCAGATGCCGAAAGTGCGACGCTTTCTCCCTCCGATGAGCATGCCGCAACCGTCATGCACATCGCCGCCAGCAATGCCGAAAGCAAAACAACTGAAAATTTCTTCATACATTTACTCCTTATAATTTGATTGCAAACTGCCCATGGCAATTTTACAAACACTGAAACGATCGAAGCGCTCTCCCCTTTCAGGAATGTGCCTTTGCGCTTTGAATGGCTTCGATGATCGCCTGATCGTCGTAAAAATACTGCCTTTCAAGCGCGATATCCGGCGTTATGCCGCTCTCCACCAAATTACCGCCCACGACGACGCCCTCGCTGTATGCGGGCGACTGCAACACCAGATGAGAACCGCTGATGTTGACCGTCATGCCGTCGGGAAGCACGAGCGTAAACACCGAACAGGTGCCGCCGCCCGACTGCTCTCCAATGACGGTTGCTATGCCCATATCCTTGGCGATCGACGTAAAGAAGTTAGCCGCGCTGAACGTCAGAGGCGATGTGAGCACATACCAGTCATACATATCGTAAGCGTCCTCATCCCTGTAATCGCCGTCGTCGTCCGAATCGACAAGATAATAGTCTACGGCGTAGTTTTTTGTGATGAGATTGCCGTAGCTGTACACAATGGGTTCGTCCGTCAGAAATCCGAGCGCACTTACCATGGCGGCGAGCATTCCGCCGGAATTGAGCGTGAGATCGAGCACGACATTTTCGATCTCCGTGCCGTTCTCCACGCTGTATTCTTCTATCTTCTCCATCGCGTATTTCATGAAATAGAAGGTATCATACTGACGCGCATTATCGGACACTGTTCCGTCCTCGTTGTAGATGAGATCATCCGCTCCGACCGAAAACGAGGAGAGCATGATGACCGCCGTATCCCCTTCAAAGCGCACGGCAGGAATGGACATTCCCATCGACCCATCCGGCATTTGAACGACCTCCGCTACGGAATTCACCATGTTTGCGCTCAGCTCGTTGAAGAGCGTCATATAGGAAGTCAAGGCGGATCCTGCATTCTCTCCGTTCAGATCGAACTGTCCGTTCGCCTCCGCAAAGAATGACGGCGAGATGAGTGTGGTGTGCATTTCGTTGAGCGTCTTCTGAAACAAATCGATGTATGCCTGATTGTGCGTCGCCGCGTCCCCCGAAAGGAGCGCCGTGCGCAGATCGCCTGCAATGACGTCCTCTCCGAATGTGCCGATGTTTTTATAGTCTTTCAGTCCGTAAAAATGATCGAGCGCAAACTCCAGAAAGTTTACCGTCGTTCGACGCATTTCCGCGGACGCCTCGCTCCCGTTCCATTCGCAAGTGCGTATCTTTGCCCACTCTTCGGCGCTCATGCCGCTGATTTCCGACTGCAGCTGTCCATAGTACGCCTCTCCGTTGAAATAGACATTGTAAAGGTTTGTACCGCAGAACAGAAGATTTGCGATGCAGAAGGGAAGAAGCAGTTGTCCGTTATAAAACACAATATCGAAGCCATATTTCCCGAGATCGAACGTGGCGGCCTGAACGGGCGTTGCCCACTCCGTCAGCATCTGCGTATGTGCATTGTAATCCGTTCCGCCCAGCTCCTGCATCAGACCGGCGAAAAAGTTGGTATCGCTTACCGTTATGGTGTCTTCTTCCCAATTTGCGACAAACGTGCTGAACTCGTCTTTTTCGTGATACAAGATGTATCGCCCGTGTTCCTCAGAGACAAAACTTTGCAGACCCGAAGCGTCGAACACTCCGTCGAGCGCAGCGAGCAGATCCTCCACGCTGACATAGGGCACAGAGCTGCCCTCTTTGTAATAAGTGACAAGTTCGGTATCCTTGACGGTAAATTCCTCGGAAAGGTTGCTCAAAGGATACTCCTCCTGCGTCAGAGCGTCCTCCGAAGGCACAATTTCCGTACAGGCGGCAGAAAGTACCGTCGCAGCGCACAAAACGCATGCCGTACATAAACTCAAAATTTTCTTTTTCATTGCTGAATTCTCATTCTTCTTTTTGTTGTCGGATTGGATCGAATGTTATTTTGTATCTGTTTTCCGTTCGACGAATAAATGCGCTCGGGCAGAAAAGCCACGTCGCCCGATCGAATCTACGCAAAAAATCGGATATTTTTCCTTTCGAAGGGAAGAAATTCCCGCAAGACCTTCGGCAAGTCGTTGCCGAAGATGGGCGCCGCGATCAAAATCCGAACGCGCAAAAGAAAAAAGCAAGAAGCGAGACGCTTCGCATGCCTTCGCGAAAGTGTTTATTTTTACATTCTGTAAATTTTTCACATTTTATCACATTTTCATCGGAAACGCAAGAATATGAAAGAAAAAATAACAATATTTGTACAACTTAAGGCGAAGAGGCGACAAAAAAATCACGGTTTGTCTGAAACGGCCATTCTTGCAAAGCCCGCTCCTTTCACGGCGAATCCCGACGCCGAGCGGCACAGCGCGGGAGCAAATCCCTCGCAGGGAAAATGCCGTCTTCCGCAAACAAAAAAGAGCGAAGTCAACGCTCTTTTTCCTCTTTCATAACGGCATGTTCGCCGTGCAATTCGTAACGATAATTCTCCTCTTTTCCGTGCGAATCATACCACACTTGCGCGTAAAAAGGATTGCGCTTTGCCAGCGCGTCATATCTCCAGGGATCCGGGTAGCCGCAGATCGGACACCAATGTCCCGCCCGCATCACAGTGAGTGCGGAAGCAGAAAACGTATGTCCCTCCGCACAGAGCCACGAGAGCAAGTCCCGAACATCGCTCATATTTGCGGAAAGGCATTCGCCGCCTCGAAACCGCGCGGCAGAACGCGCGTCGTCGATCGTCCATTTTGACATCGGTTTGGAATCGTCAAACCCGTGCGACAGCAAAGCCGCTCCCTCGCCGCGCTTGCGCGCCGCATAATCAGATCTCTTGGCGGCAAGATCTGTCTCCTCCCACGAAGCGGGCAGAGAGTCCACGCCCTCTTTTCCGCCGAAATAAGCCTGCAGGCGCGCCTTGTCTCCCCTTTCGATCCAGCGTTTCGGAGAACCTTCCTGCTTCAGCAACCTGCGGAACAAACAGAAATACACGAGCTTTGCGGGAACTACCCTGCCGAGCGAATAGATCGGATGCTTTTTGCCGATCTCTCGCCAATAATCGCGCACGCCGTCGCGTTGAAAGGAAAAAAACCGCTCCAGCTCATCCCCGTCCGCAAACCACATGCCATGGAAATTGCGGGTGAGAAACCAATCGGGTCTGAAATACGCTTCCGGCTTTCTTCCGATGAGGCTCATTCCATCCGCCAGCGTCTCATAGCCGCTCGCTCTGCCGCGCTCGCCCCCTCCGACGTTGTACACATTGTTCCAAAACGAACCAAGCTCGCCCCTCTCCTCCCGTTCAAAGAGGTGAGCGAACAACCGCCCCGTATCGCGCGCGCTCACCCATTCGAGCGGAGCGTCCAGCACGATGCGGAACATGAGCGAGTCGCTCATGTTCTTCTGTAAAATACGCGGATGCAGCATCGCCGTCTGACGCAAAATGACAAATCGCTCGAGCGGAGCGTCGAGAATGTAGCGTTCCGCCTTGAGTTTGTCCCTGTCGTATGCCTCGAAAGCGCTGACGAGCAAAGGGTCTCCCACTCTGCCGAAGGGATGACGCATCGTCCGATTGCCGTAGACGGCGACGGAAGAAATATGGATCAGCGCAGGCTGAGGCGTCGCCTCGCAAACTGCGTCCGTCATCGCCATGGTGCCGCGCAGATTTACCTCTTCGCTCAGATCGGGGCGCTCGTCGGAAAGCGGCGGAATAACGCCCGCCATATGTACGACATAGTCGCACCCCTCAATGAGCCGCGCACAATCCTCTTTCCCCGAAACGTTGCCAAACGCTGCCTCCAGGCGATCGCGATAGCGGCGCTTCAGCCTGCGGGCAAACGAAACATTGCGCTTCTTTTTGGTAAAAAGCACTTTTACCTTCGACACAAAGGGCAGCGTCAGCGTGAAGGCGAGCACTTCCCTTCCCATTTCTCCGCTCACACCCGTCATTGCAATCTTCATAACATCCACACCCCGAATATCTGTTTCTGTTCTAAAAGCATAGCAAAAAAAGCGGAAAAAGTCAATATCCCTCTCAAAAAAACATTCACACCTTCCACCCCGTCCCGCGCAGTCGGACGAGACGAGATCGCGGCATGCCCCTTGTATCAGGCTTAATGCAAGGCGTCCGATCGGCGCATCTTTTTTCAGTCGACCCACTCTCTTCAAAGAGCTTGTTCAGCCTGTTTTTAACTTTCAATGCTGTGTGACCGCCGTTTCCCAAACGTCGGCGCCCGAACTGCGTTCTGTGTACAGACTGCCGAAAAAAACAATTATGCGAACGCATTTGCCTCTGCCAAAAAATTTGCCGCCGTTTCCTTTCAGAAACGGCGGCGTATCTTATTTCAAGCAGACTGCTCTTTCTGCGACCTCACGCGCTCCTTTACTGCCACTTTACGGGCTCGCCGTCAACGTAGTGCCAATACTGCCCTTCTCCCGTCGGCGCCGTTTCGCTGTAAAAATACAGTTTGATCTTTTCATGGATCCCTGGCATATATTCCGATTCGTTTTTGTAGACTTCGACGTTTTCCCAATCGGCTTCCGTACCGAGGTAGTAATAATTGGGATACTGCGTGATGAACCCCGAAGAATCTTCGAAGTATACATCGTATCCAAAGGCGTCGATGTCAAAATATTTGATGCTCTTCGGCACGATGACTTCATCGATCTCGCAATGCCAGAATGCCCACGTCTCCAGGCGCTCCAGATTTTCGGGCAGGACCAGCAACCCTTCAAACGCGGAGCCGGCAAAGGAGGAATCTTCGATCACCGTCAGCTTATCCGGCAGGCGCGAGGAGTAAAAGCCCTCCTTGTTGA
>CALVME010000068.1 GCA_944342055.1 uncultured Clostridia bacterium
TGTCCCGCTCGTGATCGTATTTGTGATCGCAATCGTCTTTCTGTTCGTCGTGTAGAAAGAGAACGCATGCAAAAAATCAAAACAAAATGGGAAAAAGGAGCTGCGGGAGCGGCTCCTTTTTGCATGAAGGCGCATGAAAAAATTTGCCGCTTTCGGAATTTCGGCTCGGCGCGAACGGATTATCATTTTGCGGGGAGGGAATGGAGAGCATGCAAAAAACGGTTTGGGAAAAAACGGAGAAGGCATTGACTGTTTTCTTGAACTATGATAAAATAAATTTAACGTAGTCGCAACGGCAATCCGAACGGAAGAGCGTGCGACAGACCCGCAGAGAAGAGCCGATCAAACTTTTCCTTGGGGACGGAAACTTTTGCGACATGAAATCATTTAGGTTGGAGGAGTTTGAAAATGACAAAGTGGAAGAAGAGACTGCAAGGATTGTTTGCAACGAGCTTGGCGCTCTCATGTGTGGGACTTTCGGGAATTCAGTTTTTCCTGACTCCCCATGCAAACGTATGGGCGGAAGAGACGGAGATTTCGGCGGAGAGCGAGGCGGTTTCTCCTCGCGTAGGATTGTTGGTAGAAAAGCCTTCATTAACAGAAGAATCACATTATTTTTTTACTGTTAATAATTGGGTTCTTGATACGGATGAAAATTATCCAGTTACAACGTATTTTGTAAAAAATAATGGACAACGAGTAACAGTGGTTAATAAAACGAGATATAAACAGGTTGCATGGTCGGAAGAAACTGCAGTAAAATACGCTTATTCTACGGCGGTAAAAGATGGTGTTACATATACTTCCGGTAGTACATATAATACGTTATCAATTAACCACGTCTATAAAGGAAATTTTGATGCATTAACTTCAACTATAGGGACGGAGGAAAATTCCATAGACTATGTAACAACAAAAACGATAATGTATTTTAGTTTTTCGTATCATGGAACAGGCTTTGTTGATAAAGTAGTAACATTACCTACAACCCAGAGTACTGGTATAGTTGAGTATTTTTCTTTTTATAAGGGTGAACTGGCGTTGGAGATAAAAAATGAAGGGAGCGTTCAAGGGGGAACAAAATATTCTTTTACAATCATTAGATCTGCAGTAGACGAAGCTCCTAATTTTGATTATGGAAGTCAAATGGATGTCGCCCCGACGTGTCTTCTTTTTGGAGAGTAAAATTTTAAATTAAAGAATACTTGTCCTCTATAATATTTTTAGAGGACAAGCATTCATTTGAGGTTGATTATGCAACAGAAATTGCGTTTCGGGACGATGCTGGCGTTTGCGCTCAAGGGCACGCCGATCTGGCGGCTGATCGTGACGATCATTCTCTGCGCGCTGGCGTTCGGGATGTTCGGGCTGGCTCAGAGCTTTGCAAGCATAGATCTGCAAGACATGATATTGCAAGGGTATTGCAACGAGCCCGTCCTTCTTTCGGAATGTCCGAAAACAGAGGTGGATTTGGGAGACTATACGGTTTTAGTCAAAAAAGACGGACCGAACGGCGAAGTCATAATTGAGGAGAAGGTAGAACAGAATCTGGTTTTGATGGTCAACGAGCGCATCGTCGCCGATCTCAACGAAAAAAATATTCCCTTCGCTTATTGCGTCAGCGTGGGCTCTCCGGAAAGCGGAAAGGGCGAGCGCGGACTTTTTTACGGAGGGGAAAAGATTACCCTCGATGCATCCGCCGATTTCGGAAGCGTCGACCGCACAGAGATGGAAAATATTTTGTCCGCCCTTACCGAGGGGATCATCGTGAACGACAGCTATGCGGAAAGGTATAACGTTTACGGCAGAATGCCGCAGGCGAAGGACGAGATCGCGCTTTCTTATTGCAACTATCTCGCTTTGCAGAAAGCGTTCCAAGGGAAGGAATACGCATTGGAGAGCCCGGAAGATCTGTTCGGCTTTACGATCAGGACGTTTCAATCTGCGGATGAGATGAAAGCGCAAGAGAGCGGCGGAGAATGGGAACCCGTCGAATTGCGCATTGTCGGCGTAGTGGAAGACGACTGTCAGCATGTCAATGAGGGCAAATTACAGGAAAAAGACGTCGGGTGGCGCAAAAACAGTCTGTGCGGGGTATATGTGACCGAAGCGCTCGCGCGCGCCGATTCTGTGTTTACCGTTCGGGCAAGTTCTCCGATTCCCAACGCGATCGTATATGCGGGATATTATTACGACTACATCAACGGCGGCGATTCGTATTATGTTTGGATCGACGACGAAGAAGACTTAAACAGCCTGCGCGAAATAAAAGACAACAACGGCATTGTTTCAATGCATTCGTATTCCCTCTCGGAAGTATTGGCGGGGGCGTATGCTCTGGAAAACACGAGCAAATATGTGCAGTGGGTCGCTTTTGCGCTCGGCTTGGTTTCCGTGGAGACCATGTACTTGTTTATGTCAGGCACGTTTGCGAAGAAACAGAACAGCCTCGGGCTGCTGCAGTCGATCGGGGCGGACAAAAAGACGATTTTTTCCATCTTTTTGACAGAGACTTTGTCGGTATGGGCAATTTCCTCTCTGTTGGCGACGGTGCTCGTGCTTGCGGCGATCGTGGTTTTGAACGGCGTTCTGCCCTCTTATCTGCTGATACGGGTGTTCCGTCTGAAGTTCGGCTTTTCGACGTTCGTGCTGATGTACGGATTGGGGCTCCTGACGGCGGTCTTGGGCGCGGCGATCCCCATCAGGCGGGCGGCGAAGAAGACGACGGTCGAACTGCTCACCGAAATGGAGGGCAACTGATATGTTCGGCTTTGTAAAGAAATTCGGCAAGTATGCATTCTTGTTTGCGAGAAACAGGGCGCATCTCGCCCTGTATCTTCTGGTATTTTTCTTGTGCAGCATTTGCTTCGGTTCGGTGATTTTTTCGGGATTTTTAATGTCGTTCGACATGAGCGGCAGCGTGAAAGAGCTCATTGAGGGGCTCGATCAGCCGCTCATTCTCCGCAAGAAGGTGACGGACATTCGCGAGACCGATTATTATGCGGAACACGGAAAGGTTCCGCCTTCCGAGTCGGGCGGAGAGAACGAGATGCGGCTGAGCATCGCGGAGTCGGAGCAGATCTTTGCCATCTGCCCCGAGGCGGCGGGCTTTTATCAGGCGCCCGTGCGGACGAATGTTGTTTCCTCCCCGCCTCATTCCGCCATTTTATGCGTGCCGTTCAGCTTTGCCTATCAGTCGGGCGCGAGGGATGAGAGCAAGCCGATTTTCGAGACGGAATATTCGGGAAAGCCCGAAGCAAACAGCTATCTGTTTGCGAGCGGGGAGACGTATGCCGCGCTCGGGGGAGAACTGTTGTGCGGCGCATACCCCGCCAAGGAGGGAGAGCTCGCCCTGCCCGCCTACATGGCGTACGGATTTTTGAATTACGGCTATCGCGCCTACGACCCCGATACGGGCAAGAGCGGCGAGCTGGTGCAGATCCACGACATCTCCGAGCTCATCGGCAAGCAATTCTCCATGAGCTATAGGAAATTAAATGATTACGATCGTGCGACGAATGAATTCGCGCCTGAAAAGTATAGTGAAGGAACGACGCACTATTATTATAGATCGTTTGTGGTGACGGGCGTCGTGAAGTCGAGCGTAGGACAGTTTGAAAGGGCGGTGCTCTTTTCCCGCGAGGAGAAAAAGGCGGACGAGCTTCTCGGATTTTTCGCCGATGCGAACTCGTTCGGGAAGGAGACGGGATACCGAGACGAGTTTGTCTCGTATCAGAAAATATATGTCCCGACAACCGTAAGCAAGGAGCAAAAGGAGCAGCTTGCCGAGTTGGTCGCAGGCAGTTATCAGAATCAGAAGACCGAATATTTTTACAGCATGCATGGGCTGTCGGGCAACCATGTGGGAGAAGAGACCTTTAGATACGGTTACTGGACGGGGCAGGATGAGGTTCCCGACGCGACTGCCGTATGGAGGTACTCCAGACAGGGATATTATGCCGAGCGGGATTGTTGTCTCACGATACAGGATTCCCTGCCCTCATTTGAATCCTATACGCGCAGGATAGAGACGTTGCAGGCAAATTGGGCTTCCGTTTTGGGCGCGGTCGCATTTTTCATGGTCGTCTATATTTTGGTGCTGACGTTTTTTGCGCGGGTACACATCGGCAGGTCCCGCTATCTGATCGGCTTGTTCCGAAGTCTGGGCGCGTCGCGGTGGAAGCTGTTGCTCTTGATGGCGCTGCCGCTGTTTGTTCTGACGGGCGCGAGCGCGCTGTGCGGCATAGGCGTGACGGCGATTCTGTTCCAATGGATGAACGCCGCGACGGGTTTCCCCGTCCTGTATCCGACGTGGGTACAGCCCGCGATGCTGTGCGCGGCGCTGCCCTTGTTCCTGCTTTTGAACGTGGCGCTGTTGCGGTTTGAATTGCGGAAAGACCCCATGGCGCTGCTGCGCGAAAAGGAGTAGAAAGCCTTTCGTTTGCGGCAGGACGGATGGGCGGAAAGACAGAAAGGAAAAAGGAGCTGCGGGAGCGGCTCCTTTTCGCATGAATGCTTGGTGGGGAAAACTGCAACTGACGAAAGGGACGCCTCGGCGCGAACGGA
>CALVME010000069.1 GCA_944342055.1 uncultured Clostridia bacterium
GTGCCGCAGTCGACGGCGGCGTCGTATTCGATGACGTTCACTTCTCCCGTCTCGGTATCGACTTCGAGTTCGACTGCGCCGACCATGAAGGGAGGAGGGGAGTTCTTGGAGGAATGACTCTCCGTGACTTCGAGCGTCGCGCTGCCGCACATGGACGCGGTGGCAATTTCGCTTAAGGAAATGCGTCTGCCGCTCTCTCTGTCAAAGACGGCTTCGCCGTCGAATTCCGCCCGCTCGGCGGGAATGCCGAGTTTCTCCGCGCCAAACGCGACGATCTTTTCGCGCAGGCGAAGCGCGCATTTTTCGGTCGCCTTGCCCGTCACATAGGTCGTGCTCGAAGCGTAAGAGCCGGAATCGTAGGGGGAAGCGTCGGTGTCCGCGCCGAACACGCTGATGCGGTCGGCGGAACATTCCAGCACTTCCGCGGCGATCTGTGCGAGAATGGTGTCGCAGCCTGTGCCCATGTCCGCCGCGGCGATGGACAGGAGGTAGATGCCCTCGTCGCCCAGGCGCAGGGTCGCGCCTCCGACGTCCACGCCCGAAATGCCGGACCCCTGCATCGCCATGCCCATGCCCACGCAGCGCACTTTGGTGTCGCTCACTCTGCGCACGGGATACTTTTGATCCCAGCCGATCATCTCTCTCACGCGTTTCAGACAGCGGTCGAGCGCACAGCTCGTGTTCGTCTCGCCGTAGTAGGCGGGCATGACGTCGCCCTCTTTCACGATGTTCTTCTCGCGCAGGTCGAAGGGGTCCATGTGCAGGACGGTCGCAAGCTCGTTGACCGCCGATTCGACGGCAAAGAGCCCCTGCGTCGCGCCGTACCCGCGGTAAGCGCCCGCGGACATGACGTTCGTATATACGACGTCTGTCACAAAGCGGAACGCCTCCGCCTTGCCGTAGAGCGGAATGGATTTGTGTCCCGAAAGCCCGACGGTGGTGGGGCCGTGTTCGCCGTAAGCGCCCGTGTTGGACAGGGTGTACAGGTCGATGCCGCGCACGATGCCGTCTTTCGTCGCGCCGAGGCGGACGTGCATCTGCATTTCGTGGCGGGGGGAAGACGCCGTCTGGCATTCCGTCCGCGTGAAGGTGAAGTGCGAGGGCTTTTTGGTCTTCCAGGTCACGAAGGCGGGATAGATCTCGGAGACGGAAGTCTGCTTTGCGCCGAATCCGCCGCCGATGCGGGGTTTGGTGACGCGGATCATCGTCTTGGGAATGCCCAGCGCGTTCGCGATGATGCGGCGGCAGTGGAAGACGATCTGCGTCGAGGAGACGACGAGCAGTCTGCCATAAGCGTCGATGGTGCAGAACGTGGTGAACGGCTCCATCATCGCCTGCTGGCACGCCTTGGTGTGATAGACGCGGTCGATGACGACGTCGGAGGAGGCGAGCACCGCCTCGATGTCCCCGCCCGCGCATTCGTCGTGCGCGCAGAGGTTGCGCTTGTTGTCCGCGCCGACGGGACAGAGCGCTTCCCAGTTTTCCTCGGGGTGGACGAGGACGGGATTGTCCTTCGCCGTGCGGAAATCCAGTACGGCGGGGAGGACGTTGTATTTGACCTTGATGAGCTTCATCGCCTTGAGGACGGCGGCTTCCGTCCTGCCTGCGACGATGGCGACGACGTCGCCGACGAAGCGGACGTGCCTGTCGAGGATGAGCCTGTCGTGCGGGCTGGGCTCGGGGTACGTCTGCCCCGCGCAGGTGAAGCGGTCGCCGCTCTGGTCGACGTCTTTGTAGGTGAAGATCGCCTCCACACCGTCGACGAGCAGGGCGCGGCTCAAATCGATGTTCTCGATCTCCGCGTTGGCGTGCGGAGAGCGCAGCAATTTTACGATGAGACAATTCTCGGGCGCGATGTCGTCGGTGTAGACGGGCTGACCCGTGACAAGCTGCATGGCGTCTTTTTTGCGGATGGGCTTATTGACCTGTTGCATCGTTGACCTCCTTTGCCTTTCTGTGCGCGATGAACGCTTTGATGCCGCGCATCTGTCCTTCGTAACCCGAACAGCGGCACAGATTGCCCGCGAGGTACGCCTTGATCTCCTCGTCGGAGGGATCGGGGTTCTCGCGGAAGAGGGCGATCGCGTTCATGATCATGCCGGGGTTGCAAAAACCGCACTGTTCCGCGCCCTGATCGGCGATGAACGCGCCGAATTCAGCGGCTTCCTTTTGCAGACCTTCGAGGGTGGTGATCTTTCTCCCGTCCGCGCGGACGGCGAGGAAGGAGCAGGACAAAATGGGTTTATCGTCGCAAAATACCGTGCAAAGTCCGCAGTTTGCGCTGTCGCAGCCGCGCTTTGCGCTCTTGCAGCCGTGATTCCGCACGAAATCCAGCAAGGGGAGATCGGGCGCGACGTCTTCGGTGATCTTTTTTCCGTTCAGCGTGATTGTGACGATCATTAGTCTTGTCCTCCTATCCGATCGAGCGCGCGGAGCGTCAGCACCCGCGCGAGGTGTCTGCGGTAAGCCGCGCTGCCGCGCAGGTTGCTCCCCGTCGGCACTGTTTCCGCGACGTATTCGGCAAATGCGCGCTTGTTTTCATCCGTCGGCTCGGCGAGAAGGTTTTGCTCGTCTTCGACGAGGAATGCCTTCATCGGCCGCGCACCGACGACGGCGAAATGCCTTCCGCCCGCGTGCGTCACCGCCACGTTGAGGACGGAAAAGTCCGTTCTGGCGTTGCGCACGCACTCGAAGGCGCACTGCAGATCCTGCTTTTTTACGATGACGCGCACGAGGATGTCGTTGTCGTAGGGCATGTGCAGGTATTCTTTTAAAGGGATGCGGCCGCCCTTGTACAGCTCGACTTCGCTTTCAAGCCCGAGGAATGCGGTCAGAGGATCGGAAAATCCGTATCTGCCGTACAGGCTGCCTCCGACGGTCGCAAGGTTGCGCATCTGTACGCCGACGATGTCCTTGACCGCCGCGCGCACCGCGCCCGAATAGGCATACAGCCCCTCGTGCAGTTCGATGTCGCGGAGGGTACACATGCACCCGATCGAAAATTCCGTCTCGCTCTCCTCGATCTTGTCGAGCCCGAGCGCGGAAAGGTCGATCGCCGTGTCAATGGAGCGATTGCACATGCGAAGCCATAGCATGCCGCCCAAAATCACGTTTCGCTTTTTTTGGTTGAGCTGCCACGCCTCTTCGAGATCCGCCGCCTTTACATATTTTCTGATCGTCAACATAGTTCCCTCAAAACAGAAGTTTTCTCGCCACTATTATAAAGGTTTTTGTCGGTAAAATCAATAAAAAACAGAAAAATCGGTTGAAGTTTTGTAAAATCTGTGGTACACTATCGTTATACTTTGAAAAACATAACGGAGAAACGAACATGAACAAATGCAAAAAAGCGATTTGCCTTGCACTGAGCGTCTGCCTTCTCGGGACGCTCGCCGCCTGCACCGCGCCTGAAAAGACGACGGATCCCGTCACCGAGACGCCCACGCAGGAACCGACCGAGACGCCGATGCCGCAGGACGAGCCCGTCACCGTGACCGATCAGGCGGGCAGAGAGGTGACCGTCGAGTCGGACCCTCAGACCATTGTCAGCGGCTATTACATCTCTTCGAGCATGCTTTTGGCGCTCGGCGAAAAGGAACAGCTCGCGGGCGTGGAGAGCAAGGCGGAGACGCGGCAAATCTACGAGCTTTGCGGGCTGGACGTCGGAAAGGTGGGAGGATACGGCACCAAAAAGGCGTTCGAGACGGAAAAAGCCGCTCTGCTTTCGCCCGATCTCATCGTTTTGCCCTACTCCCTTCGCACGGAGGCGGACGAGATCTCTCTGATCTGCGACGCGCCCGTGCTGGTCGTCAATCCCGAGGACGACGCGCTCATGCGGCAGGATCTGCGCATGCTCGGCGCCGTCACCCGCAACGCGGAGCGCGCCGAAGAGCTCATCGGTTACATCGACGGCGCGCTTGCGGAAGTGACGGACGGGATAGAGGCGGAACAGCTTCCCACCGTCTATCTTGCGGGCGTGAGCGGCTTGCTGACGACGGCGGGCGCGAAGATGTATCAGAACACTCTGCTCGTCAACGCGAAGTGTGAAAACGTCGCGGCGAGCCTGGAGGATACGTCCTGGGCAAGCGTCGATTACGAACAGCTCCTCGTCTGGAATCCCGATTACATCGTCATAGCGGCGGAGTCCGCGCTCACGGAGGAGGAGGTGCGCTCCGATCCCAACCTCGCCGATCTCAACGCGGTCAAGGAGGGCAACGTCTTCAAGATGCCCGTCTCCTACGAGGCGTGGGATTCTCCCGTTCCCTCTGCCTTTTTGGGAAGCCTTTGGACGGTCTCCGCAGTCTATCCCGAGCAATATTCTCAGGAAGAATTCGAAGCGACCGTGACGGAGTTTTATGAGATCTTCTACGGCGTCGAAGCCTGAAGGGGGGCGCCTGTTCGCCCTCTCCGTCGCTCTCGTGTTTGCGCTCGCGGCAGTCTCGCTGTTTGTGGGGAAGTACCCGCTGACCATATCCGGCATCCTGACGGAGGGGGTGGAACAGCGCGTCTTTCTGCGCATGCGCCTGCCCCGCATGCTCGTCGGGCTGTTCGGCGGCTTTGCGCTCGGCGCGGCGGGCTATGTGTTTCAGACGGTGTTCAAAAATCCGCTTGCGGCGCCCGACATGATCGGCGTGACTTCGGGCGCGAGCGTCGGCGCGGCGGCGGCGATCCTGTTCGCCTCCTCCGCCCTTGTCGTCACCGTCTCGGCGTTTGTCGGCGCGGTTGCGGCGCTCCTTCTGACGGCGGCGATCTCCTCGCTCATCCCGCACAAGGACCGAGCCGGCGTCGTGCTCGCGGGCGTGGCGGTGCATGCGATCGCGCAGACGGCGATCGTCGTCCTCAAACTGGAAGCCGATCCGGAGCGGGAGCTCGCCTCCATCGAATACTGGATGATGGGCGGGCTCAACGGCGTCAGCCCGAAGAGCCTCTCCGCGCTTTTGCCTGTCGCCGCGGTCGGTTCGATCGTCTGCCTGCTCTTCTTTCGGCAGATCCTGCTCCTCGCCATGGACGATACGGAGTCGCGCATGCTCGGCGTCCCCGTCGAGAAGATGCGCTGGTTCTTGCTGCTCGTCGCTTCGCTCATGGTCGCGTCTGTCATTTCCGTCACGGGTCTCATCAGTTTCGTCTCCCTTCTGGGGGCGCATCTCGCGCGCATGATCATCAGAAGGGACAGCCGCGTGACGTTGGCGCAGAGCGGGCTTTGCGGGGCGGTCCTCCTGCTGCTCGGCGACATGCTCGCGCGGACGGTCGGCACGTCCGAACTCCCCGTGAGCATTTTCACCTCGCTCATCGGCGCGCCCTTCCTCGTCTATCTTCTCATCGGGAGGAAGCGCCATGTCTGAACTTCGCGTCGGAAATCTGTTTTGCGGCTATCGCAAGGGAAAGGACGTCTTGCGGGGCGTCAGCCTGAGCGTAAGGCAGGGGGAGATCGTCGGGCTCGTCGGGCTCAACGGCTCGGGAAAGACGACGCTCATCCGCTGTATCTGCGGAGAATTGCGTCCTCGCGGCGAGATCGTCGCGGGCGGAACGGACTTGTCGCGTCGGGTGTCGGCGCGGCGGCTCGCCTCGCTGATCGGGTACATTCCGCAATCGAGCGGCTTCTCCTGCGCCGTTTCGGCGGCGGAAGTCGTCGCCATGGGCTTCAATCATCTCCTGCCGCTCTTTGCCGACCCGAGCCCTTCGCAGCGCGCCGAGGCGGCAAAGGCGCTCGAAAAGGTCGGATTGGGCGGCAGGGAAGGGGAGAATTTCCTCTCTCTGAGCGGCGGGGAGAGGCAGCTCTGCCTGCTCGCCCGCGCGCTGGTGCAAAAGAGCGCTTTTCTGGTGTTGGACGAACCTGACAGCTCGCTCGACGTCAAGAACAAAGTCGCCGTGCTCTCCGCACTGCGGCAGAGCGCCGCGCGCGAGGGCAGAGGGGTGCTCATCGCCATGCACGACGTCTCTTCCGCCCTGCGCTTCTGCGATCGGATCGCTCTGCTCCAAGACGGAAAGATTTTATCGTGTTTTTCGCCCCGCGAATGCTCGGAAGAGGAAATTTCCTTGACGCTTTCCCGCGTTTACGGTACAATAGCGGTGAGTGAAATGACGTTGAACGGCGAACGCTGTTACGCAGTCGCAGTGGGGGAAGCATGAGACCTGTCGTCAAAGTGTATCTGTATCGGGAAGAGGAGAAGGTGTTCGGCGAGGGACCGTATCGGCTGTTGCTCGGCATCGAAAGGCACGCCTCTCTGCGCGCCGCCGCCAAAGAAATGGGCATGGCGTACACGAAGGCGTTCTTCATTCTCAAGCGCGCGGAAGAGGCGCTCGGCTTTCCCCTGACCGAAAAAAAGGTCGGAGGCGCGGGCGGAGGCGGGAGCGTTCTGACGGCGCAGGCGAAGGAGTTTTTGGAAAAATATGAACGATATCGGGCGCGTTGCGCCGAGTGTTGCGGCGCATTGTATCTGGAAATCTTTTCTTGAGAGCGGGAAACGCCACCTCATTCTCACGGGGCGGCGGGGCAGCGGCAAGAGCACGCTCTTTCAAGCTCTTATACAGAACGCGCAGGGCGCCTGCGCGTTTTTGACGCGGGCGGAGCGCGGCGCGCGCGTCACTGTCGAGCTGAACGGAGAGGAGGTCGAGCTCGGCAGATACGTCGGCGGGGATTGTTTCGGCTTGGCGCCCTCGGCGGAGGGGTTCGTTCGGTTTGCCGAGGCGCTCTCGCGCGCGGCGGAAGGGTATGAAACGATCGCTCTCGACGAGATCGGCTATCTCGAGGGCGGGCAGGAGAAATTTCTGACCGCCCTTTTCGGCGCCTTTGCGCGAAGAAACGTGATCGCGGTCGTCAGGGCGTGCGACGCGCCGCACGTCCGCGCGATCCTGTCGCGGGAAGACTGCTTCGTCGCGGACACTTCGCGGCTGTATCCCGCCGTTTCCTGCGCGGTGATGGCGTCCGGGCTCTCGAGACGATTCGGCGCCAACAAGCTCGCCGCCGAGCTGGGCGGAAAAACGCTGCTCTCGTATGCGCTCGCGCTCGCAAAACTTCCCGTGTTCGCCGATCGCGCCCTGTTCACACGCAGCGAAGAGACGGAGGCGCTCTGCGCTTCCTTTCCCGTCGTGAAACATTCCCGCCCCACCCGCGCGGAGGCGATCGCTCTGGCGACGGAGAGGCTGGGCGGCGCGGACGGTCTGCTGTTTTTGCCCGCCGATCAGCCCTTCTTGCAGGAGGAGAGCGTCTACCGCCTGCTGTTCGCCTTCTATGAACATCCCGACCGCGTTTGCCGTCTCGCTTACGGAGGCGAGGGCGGCAGTCCCGTGCTGTTTCCCGCGCGCCTGTTTGAACGTCTGCGCCGCCTTCCGCCCCATGCGGGCGGAAGATCGCTCCTTTGCGGCGGGGAAGAAGCGATCCTCGTCTCCGCGGCAGAAGCGGACGAGCTCTTCGACGTCGACACGCGGGAAGACCTGTGCGAAGCGGAGCGCAGACTGCGCGTCTCTGCGGCAGACCGATGAGGGCTTGCGACAAATATGCAAAAACGGCTTCCTTAAACGCGGAAGCCGTTTTTTATTTTTTCTGAATGCATAGGCGCTTTGCGGATTTTCCGATCGCGCTATTTTGTTTTCTTCCCGCGCGATCCGATCTTCTCGCGGATATTTTTTAAGAAAGTGTAGAATCTGGCGAGCAGGACGCTCTCTTCGGGGTTGTCTTCGACGGGCGTCTTTGTCGCGTCGGCGACCGTTTTGTCCGAAACGCCGATCTGTTCGCCTTCCGTCTGCGCTTCTGTTTCGCCGTCCGCCTCTTTGATTTCCTGCGGGCGCTTCGCTTCGGCGCGGTAGTCCTTGGGCAGGATGAGGTTGAGGACGATCGCGACGAACGCCGCGGGGACGATGCCGCTGCCGCCGAAGATGTTCTTGACGAGGTCAGGCATGAACTGCAGAATCGCTTCGTTTGCGCCCATGCCGTAGCCGACGCCGAGCGCGACGGCGACCACGGTGATGTTCTTTGCGGTCATCTTCTCCTTCGTGATGAGCTGAATGCCGCTCACGACGATGGAGGAGAACATGTAGATCGCCGCGCCGCCCAGAACGGGCTGAGGCATTGCGGAGAGCACGCCGCCGATCTTGGGGAAGAAGGCGCAGAGGATGAGGAAGACCGCTCCGCATGCGAGCGCGCGGCGGTTGACGACCTTGGTGACGGTGACGAGCCCGACGTTCTGCGAGAAGGACGTGTTGGGCATGACGCCGAACAGTGCGGCGAAGGACGAGCCGAAGCCGTCCCAGACGACGGAGCCGGAGAGCTCCTTGTCCGTCGCCTCTCTGCCGATGCCGCCCTCCATGACGCCGGATACGTCGCCGATGGTCTCGACCGCGGTGACGATGAACATGATGAGCATGGGCAGGATCGCCGCAACTTCAAATTTCATGGCGACGGGCATGAGCACGGGCAGGGCGAGCCAGTCTGCTTCCGCGACGGGCGACCAGTCGATGACCCAGGCTCCCGTCGCCTGCGGCGAGCACCAGCTCATGATCTGGCAGACGAGATAACCCACGACAATGCCGAAGAGGATGGAGGAAGAGGACAAAAATCCCTTCGTGAAGTGCTTGAGCCCGATGATGGTGAACAGCACGATGAACGCGACGAGCAGGTTCTGCCAGGAACCGTAATCGCTCACGCCGGAGCCGCCGCCGAAGGACTGAATGCCGACGGAGATGAGCGAAAGCCCGATGGCGAGCACGACGACGCCCGTCACGACGGAGGGAAAGATCTTGCGGAGGGGTTTGATGAAGAAGCCGAGGATGCCCTCGAATACGCCGCCGATGAGGGTGGCGCCCATGAGTGCGCCGTATCCGCCCGCCGAAGCGGCGATGGTGCGCGATACGCCGAGGAAGCCCGACGAGGTGCCCATGATGATGGGAACCCTGCCGCCCACCCGCCAAATGGGGAAGAGCTGGATGAGAGTGGCGACGCCCGCGACGAACATGGCGTTTTGCAAAAGGACGACGCTGGGCAGAGTTTCGCCCACGCCCGCGCACACGCCGATGACGATGATGAGCGGCGTTAAGTTGCCGACGAACATGGCGAGGACGTGCTGCAGCCCGAGCGGGAACGCCTGCAGGAGGGACATTCTGCCGTCAAAACGGTAGGCGGCAGGGGAGAGGGAGAGATGGTTGCGCTTTGCTTTGGTCATGAAATACGCTTCCTTTGTGGGATTTATTTCAAAGGGGGAATCCTTTTGATGCGGACGGGACGAAAAAGGGCGGGTCATTGACAACCCGCCGCGCAAAGACCGACCGGAGCGAAACCGATCGAAAAACGTCAATAGTCGCAGCTTTGGCAGTGCGGTAGAAACTTTCGGGCCGTGTCATCCGAAATTATATTGAAACAGAGTCTATGAAGATGTGATCGCCGCCATTATAGCAAGTTTCGTTTTCCGTGTCAACCGTTCTTTGCGACGCGCGGAAAAAACAGGGAAGCGCAAAAAAAGAATTGACTTTTTCAATGCCTTGTGCTACAATACCGAAAAACATATGTTTGCAATGACGGGCGGATTGTTTCTCTCAAAATGCCGCATACTAACGGCATGCTGGACGCGCGCACGGCGATTTTGTTGGAAGCCGTTAATTTTCAATGCAAGACAGGTACCTATCAGGTGGTGGAAGAGCGGGAGTTGATGGAGTATTTTCCCGAAAAATTCCGCATCGACCGCGACGGGCTCAAACAGATGCTCGCGTTCTTGGAGGAGCACGAGTACATAGACGTCAAGTATGCCGACGACGCCGTGTACTGCCTCTGCCCTCTGCCGCAGGGACGGTTGTATTTTGAACGGACGAGCGAAGAGAAGAGGCGGGACGCGCGGCTGTTGTCCCGCGTGCTCTTGTTCGGCGGGCTGATCTCCGCCGCAGGCGCCTTTTTCGGCGCGCTGACGGCGGCGCTCATCGTCTTGTGAGGGGCTATGCTGGCAAAAGCGGAACGTGAACTGATGGATGCCGTGCTGCTTCTATGCGGCGAAAAGGGCTCCTGCCTGGCTTCCCCTTCGGAGCTTGCGGACCACATGAAAGAGGGCGGACAGGCGGTAGAGCCGCTCTTGTCCGCACTCAAGAGCGACGGCTATCTCGACTATATCCCTTCCGAGCGGAAGGGTGAGACCGTCTATGTGGTCACGCTCAGGTCGAAGGGCAGGTGCTATCCGCGGGAGAAGCGCAGAGAGAGACAGCAGATCGCCTTGCGCCTCGCCGTGGCGGCGGCGGGCGCGATCCTCTCCTTTCTGGCGGGCGTCATTCTCAGACTTGTATTTCGGTAGAGCGTATGGCAAATTTCGAACTGGTATCCAAATTTCAGCCGACGGGCGACCAGCCTCAGGCAATCGAAAAGCTGACGGAAGGCGTGCTCGACGGCATCCGCACGCAGGTTTTGCGCGGCGTGACGGGCTCGGGCAAGACGTTTACCATGGCGAACATCATCAAAAACGTGGGGCGGCCCACCCTCGTCATCGCGCACAACAAGACGCTCGCGGCGCAGCTCTGCAATGAGTTCCGCGAGTTTTTTCCGCACAACCGCGTGGAATACTTCGTCTCGTATTACGATTACTATCAGCCAGAGAGCTACATTCCCTCGACGGATACTTACATTGAAAAAGATCTCGCGCTCAACGACGAGATCGATAAATTGCGCAACTCCACGACCTGTTCTTTGGGGGAGCGGGAGGACGTCATCGTCGTCGCCTCCGTCTCCTGCATCTACGGCCTCGGCGCGCCCGAAGAGTATTTCAAACTCGCCGTATCCCTGCGCCCCGGCGACACGCTGGAGAGAGACGAGCTCATGCGCAGGCTCGTGGAAATTCAGTACGCGCGGCGGGACATCGACTTCAAGCGCGCCTCCTTCCGCGTCAACGGGGACATTCTGGAGATCTTCCCCGCGTGGAATTCCGAAGTGGCGATCCGCGTGGAGTTCTTCGGAGACGAGATTGACCGCCTCGCGGAAGTGGACGTCGTGACGGGGAAAGTCGTCAACGAGCTCAAGCACGCCGTCATTTTCCCCGCGAGCCACTATGCCGTCGGGTCCGAGACGCTCAGACACGCGCTTTCCGTCATCGAGCAAGACCTCGGGGACGAGGTGCGCGCCTTCGAAGAAGCGGGCAAGATCCTCGAGAGCCAGCGCCTCAAACAGCGCACGCTGCACGATCTGGAAATGATGCGGGAGATCGGCTATTGCAGCGGCATCGAAAATTACAGCCGCTACTTCGACGGCAGACAGCCCGGTCAGCCCTCGTTCACCCTGCTCGACTATTTCCCGCGCGGCGGTTTTCTGACGTTCATCGACGAGAGCCACATGACGCTCCCGCAGATCCGCGCGATGTATCACGGCGATTACAGCCGCAAAAAGAACCTCGTCGACTACGGATTCCGCATGCGCTCCGCATACGACAACCGCCCGCTCACCTTCGAGGAGTTCGACGAGCGCATCCCGCAGCTCATCTGCGTCTCCGCGACGCCCGCCCCCTACGAGACGGAGCAGGCGGGTCAGATCGTGGAACAGCTCATCCGTCCGACGGGGCTCCTCGATCCGATCGTAGAGGTGCGCCCGACCAAAGGGCAGATCGACGATCTGCTGTCCGAGATCCGCCTCGCCGTCGAAAAGGAGGGCAGAGTGCTCGTCACGACGCTGACCAAGCGCATGGCGGAGAGCCTGACCGATTATCTGAAAGAAAACGGCGTCAAGGTGCGCTACATGCACAGCGACATCGATACGCTGGAGCGCATCGAGATCGTGAACGGTCTGCGCGCGGGCGAATTCGACGTGCTCTGCGGCATCAACCTGCTCAGAGAGGGGCTGGACATGCCCGAGGTGCGTCTGGTCGCCGTGCTGGACGCGGACAAAGAGGGATTTTTGCGCAGCGAGACTTCCCTCGTGCAGACGATGGGCAGGGCGGCGCGCAACGCCGAGGGACGCGTCATCCTGTATGCGGACGAAGTCACGGACAGCATGCGCCGCGCCATGGACGAGACGGCGAGGCGGCGGAGCATCCAGGACGCATACAATCGGGCGCACGGCATCGTGCCGAAGACCATCGTCAAAGAGATCAAATCCACCCTTTCGATCACGCAGAAGCCGACCGCCCGCGACATCAAGAAGAAGGACATCCCCGCCGAGATCGAAAAACTGAAGGCGCTCATGAAGGTCGCGTCGGCACAGCTCGACTTTGAGCGTGCGATCGAGATACGCGACGCCATCGCGCAACTCAAAATGCAGATGAGAAAAGGAGGCAACTGATGTATCCCCATCACGTCGAATCCATTGAAAAACTCAAGGAATACGCCCTTGCGCACACGGAAGGGCTGATCGCGATCATTCTGGACGGGTCGATCGTCAAGGGACAGGAGCGTTTCGACAGCGACATCGACGCCGTGCTGATTGTGACGGAAGAGGCATATCGGAAGAGAAAGGAGAGGAGCGCGCTCGCCGAAGTCGTGACGGGTCATTGCACCTATGAGGGCGGATACTTCGATCTCAAGTACAAGACGAAGGATTTTTTGCGGAAAGCGGCGGAGTGCGGCAGCGAACCGACGCGCAACTCGTTCGTCGGCGCGGTCACGATCTATACCGCCGACGGGGAGATCCCTGCGCTCGTGGAGAAGATCGGCGTCTATCCGAAGGCGCAAAAGGGCGAGAAGATGCGGGTGTTTTATGCGAATCTGCGCCTGAACGCCGATTACTTCATGTCCTGTTTGAAGGCGGACGACGTGTACATGCGTCTGCATACCGTCTCCGAGGTGATCTACAGCGTGTATCGCATGATCCTGGCGGAGAACGAGGCGCTCTTTCCGTGCAACCGCAGGCTGGAGGCGGCGGTCGCTGCGCTGAAGGATAAGCCGAAGGACATCCTCGCGCTCGCAAAGGCGTATGCGCAGGAGCCGACAAAGGAGAACTGCGAAGCGTTCGTGAACGCCTATCTCTCCTGGTCGCGCTACCCGCACCAAAGCGATCTCAACGCGGCGCTCTCCGATTACGTCGCATATTACGAGGAATGGTGGCAGGAAGAGAGGTCCCCCTTCGTCAACGAGTGGTAACAGAAACGAATTATGATAGAAGAAATATTTGTCAAAGGCGCAAAACAGAACAACTTAAAGAACGTAGACGTTCACATTCCGCGCGGGAAGCTCACTGTGTTCACGGGACTTTCGGGAAGCGGAAAGTCCACGCTCGCGTTTGACACCATCTTTGCGGAGGGGCAGCGCCGCTACGTCGAGAGCCTCTCTTCCTATGCGCGGCAGTTTTTGGGACAGATGGAGAAGCCGGACGTCGAGCTCATCGAGGGGCTCTCGCCCGCCATCTCCATCGATCAGAAGACGACGTCGCACAACCCGCGCTCCACGGTCGGGACGGTGACGGAAATTTACGACTATTTCCGCCTCCTGTACGCGCGCGTCGGCGTGCCGCACTGCCCCGAGTGCGGGCGGGAGATACGCCGTCAGACGGTGGACGAGATCTGCGACCGCATCATGCTCATGCCCGCGGGGAGCAGGATCATGATCGAGGCTCCCGTCGTGCGCGGCAAAAAGGGCATGTACGAAAAAGAACTCACCTCCTATCGCAAGAGCGGCTACGGCAGAGTGAAGATCGACGGCAACCTGTACGATCTGCAGGAGAACATTTCCCTCGACAAGAACAAGAAGCACAACATCTCCGTCGTCATCGACAGGCTCATCGTCAAAGAGGGCATCGAGAAGCGTTTGACGGACAGCCTGGAAAACGCCGTGCGGCTGGCGGGCGGCATCGTCGTCATCGATTCGGGCGAGGAGGAGACGCTGTATTCCACCAACTATGCCTGCCCCGACTGCGGCGTGTCCATCGAGGAGATCGAGCCGCGCCTCTTCTCCTTCAACACGCCCTGGGGCGCCTGCCCCGAGTGCAGCGGGCTTGGATTCAAGCAGGTCATCGACCCCGACCTCATTTGTCCCGACAAGACGAAGACCTTGCGCGAGGGCGCCATTCACATTTCGGGCTGGAACCTCGACTCCTCCGCGATGACGCAGATGTACGTCAACGCGCTCGCAAAACACTATCACTTTTCGCTCGACACGCCCGTGAAAGATCTGCCCAAGGAGGTCATGGATATCCTCCTCTACGGCAACAACGGCGAAGTCATCGAGCTCGACTACAACGCCTACCGCTTTTCGGGGAGCTATAAGACTGCCTGGGAGGGGTTTGCGAACAATTTGCAGCGAAGATACAACCAGACGTCTTCCGATTCCGTCAAGTGGGACATCGAACGGTATATGCGCGTCTGCGACTGCCCGTCCTGTCACGGGAAAAGGCTCAGGCGAGAGGCGCTCTCCGTCACGGTGGGCGGGCTGAACATCGCGGAGCTGTGCGATCTGCCCATCGAGCGGACGGACGCCTTCGTGGAAGGTCTGGAGCTCTCCGCCACCGAACGCATGATCGCGGGGAGCATCCTCAAGGAGATCAGGAGCCGCATCGGCTTTTTGAAGAACGTGGGGCTCGAATATCTCACCCTCTCGCGGAGCGCGGGCACGCTTTCGGGCGGGGAGAGCCAGCGCATCCGCCTCGCCACGCAGATCGGCAGCGCGCTCTCGGGCGTACTGTACATTCTCGACGAGCCGAGCATCGGATTGCATCAGCGAGACAACGAGAGGCTGCTGCGTTCCTTGCAGGGGCTGCGCGATCTGGGAAACACGCTCATCGTCGTCAAACACGACGAGGACACCATCCGCGCAGCGGACTATATCGTGGACGTCGGGCCGAAGGCGGGCGTACACGGCGGGGAGATCGTCGCCTGCGGCACGCAGGCGGACATCATGGCGGAGCCGCGCTCGATCACGGGCGACTATCTCGCGGGGCGGCGGAAGATCGCCGTGCCTTCCGTGCGCACGCCGCTTTCGGGCAAATGGTTCACCGTGAAGGGCTGTCGGCAGAACAACCTCAAGAACATCGAGGCGAACATCCCCGTGGGGCTCATCACGGCGGTGACGGGCGTGTCGGGAAGCGGAAAATCCTCCCTCGTCAACGAGATACTCTATCCCATCCTCGCCAACAATCTGAACGGCGCGCATCAGCCGCTCGGAAAATTTGATTCCTTCGAGGGCTTGGAAAATTTCGATAAGGTCATCGCCATCGACCAGTCTCCCATCGGCAGGACGCCCAGGAGCAGCCCCGCGACTTATACGGGCGTATTTTCCCTCATCCGCGAGCTGTTCGCCGCGACGCCCGACGCCAAAGAGCGCGGCTACAAGGCGGGCAGGTTTTCCTTCAACGTCTCGGGCGGCAGGTGCGAGCACTGCTCGGGCGACGGCATCATCAAGATCGAAATGCACTTCCTGCCCGATATCTTCGTCCCGTGCGAGGTATGTGGCGGACACCGCTACAACCGCGAGACGCTCGCCGTCAAATACAAGGGCAAGTCGATCGCAGACGTGCTCGACATGACGGTGGAGGAGGCGTGCGCCTTCTTTCAGCCCATCGGCGCGATCTACAACAAGCTCAAGACGCTCAACGAGGTGGGGCTCGGCTACATCAAGCTCGGGCAGAGCGCGACCACCCTTTCGGGCGGCGAGGCGCAGCGCGTGAAGCTGGCGACCGCGCTTTCCAAACGCTCGACGGGCAAGACGTTCTACATTCTGGACGAGCCGACGACGGGCTTGCACACCTACGACGTGGACAAGCTCATTCAGATTTTGCTCCGCCTGCGCGGCAGCGGCAACACCGTCGTCGTGATCGAGCACAACCTCGACGTCATCAAGACGGCGGATTACGTCATCGACCTCGGCAGAGAGGGCGGCGAGGACGGCGGCGAGATCCTCTGCACGGGCACGCCCGAAGAGATCGCGGCGCACGAGGAGAGCTATACGGGACAATTCCTCAAAAAAGTGCTGAACTGACGGCAAACTGGCTTGAACGAGAGATTTCCCTCCTGCATACGGCGGAAGGGAAACTTTTTTGCTTACAAGTATTGTGCTTTTGCGAAAATCGTGCTATAATAAAAAATAGTCTCATACCGTTTCGACGAAGGAGGGAAGTATGATCAATCCGACCATGGAGGGGCTGGGCAAGAAGCGTTCGGTCATCCGTGAAATATTCGAATATGCCAAAAAGCGTTCCGCCGAGATCGGCGCGGAGAACGTCTTCGATTTTTCGCTCGGCAATCCGAGCATTCCCGCGCCGCCGTCCGTGGAGAAGACGCTCAAGGAGCTCGTCGAGGGGACGGATCCCGTGCTGTTGCATGGCTATACTTCCGCGCAGGGCGACGCTTCCGTGCGCAGGGCGATCGCGGATTCGATCTGCCGCAGGTTCGGCGCGCATACGAACGCCGATCTCATCTACATGACGTGCGGGGCGGCGGCGTCTCTCCGCATCAGTTTCGGCGCGCTCGCGTGCGAGGGGGACGAGATCCTCACCTTCGCGCCCTGCTTCCCCGAATATAAAGTCTTTGCCGAGAGCGCGGGCGCAAAATTTGTGCTCATCCCCTCCGCTTCCGATCTGCAGATCGACTTTGATGCCCTCGAAGGGGCGATCACGCCGCAAACTAAGGCGGTGCTCATCAACTCGCCGAACAATCCGAGCGGCGTCATCTACGGCGACGAGGCGCTGCGCCGCCTCGCCTCGGTGTTGCGCAAAAAGGAGGCGCAGTACGGGCATTCCGTGTATCTCATTGCGGACGAACCGTACCGCGAACTCACTTACGGAAAGGCGGTTCCCTATCCCATGGCGTACTACGACGACACGCTCGTCTGCTATTCGTGGTCGAAATCCCTCTCGCTGCCCGGTGAGCGCATCGGATACATCGCGGTGTGCGAGCGGGCGGCGGATGCGGGCGATCTGTACGCCGCGATCTGCGGCGCGGGGCGGGCGCTCGGCTATGTGTGCGCGCCCGCGCTCTTCCAGCGGCTCGTGGCGGTTTGCGGAGAGGAGACGTCGGATATCGGCGTGTACCGTAAAAATCGGGACTCGCTTGTGCAGGGCCTGCGCGCCGCGGGATATACCTGCGTCGAGCCGGACGGCGCGTTTTATCTCTTCGTCAAGGCGCTCGAAGCGGACGAAACGGCGTTCTGCGAGCGGGCGAAGAAGTATGAACTGCTCTTAGTTCCCGGCGGCGATTTCGGTTGTCCCGGGTATGTGCGCGTCGCCTATTGCGTCGCGCCCGAAGTGATTGAAAAAGCGATGCCCGCCTTCCGAAGGCTGGCGCAAGAATACGGAGGTAATTTATGAAATTTGACGTAGGACAGACGCTGCATGGCTTCGTCGTGGAGAAAAAACAGCGCGTCGAAGAGCTCGACTGCACGATGTACGAGCTGACGCATGCTCATTCGGGCGCGAGGCTCGTCTATCTCGACCGAGCGGACGACAATAAGGTGTTCGGGATCGGCTTTAAGACGGTGCCCGAAGATTCGACGGGCGTGTTCCACATTCTCGAGCACTGCATGCTCAACGGTTCGGAAAAATTTCCGCTCAAAGAGCCGTTCGTCAATCTGCTCAAAAATTCCATGCAGACTTTCCTCAACGCGATGACCTTCCCCGACAAGACGGTGTATCCCGTGGCGAGCTGCAACGAAAAGGACTTCACGAACCTCATGACGGTGTATCTCGACGCGGTGTTCGCGCCCCTGCTTCGGACGAACGAAAACGTCTTTTTGCAGGAAGGTTGGCACTATGAATTGAAGGACAGGGACGCCGATCCCGTCTATAAGGGAGTCGTGTACAACGAGATGAAGGGCGCCATGTCCTCTGTCTTTGACGTGCTCGACGAATGCATGACGGCGGCGCTCTATCCCGATACTTGTTATCGATTCAATTCGGGCGGCGATCCCGAGCACATTCCCGATCTCACCTATGAACAGTTCCTCGCCGCCTATCGCAAGCATTACCATGCGGACAACAGCGTGATCTTCCTCTACGGGACGATGGATCTTCCCGCAAAGCTCGCGCTCATCGATGAGGAATACCTCTCACGCTTCTCGAAGAGCGGTTCGCGCATCGTCATTCAGGAGCAGGCTCCCGTGATTGATCGCAACGCGCGCGGCAGCTATGCCATCGGCCCCGAGGACGAAGAGAAAGACAACGCCTATTGCGCCATCGGCTGGTGCATCGGCGGACACGAGGACAAAGAGCGCGCGATGGCGTTCGACGTGCTCAACGGCGTGCTCCTCTCCACCAACGATTCGCCCCTCAAGAAGGCGATCATGGAGGCGGGGCTGGGCAAAGACGTCAAGGGCGACACGCAGATGAGCATTTTGCAGCCCGCGTACATCCTGAGCCTGCATAAGACGAACGACGGCGTCGCGGAGCAGTTTGAAAAGGTCGTCAGAGACACGCTTTCCGCTCTCGTCGAGCATGGTCTGGACAGGGAGGCGCTCGAGGCGGCGGTCAACAACTATGAATTCAAACTGCGCGAAATGGAGACAGGCGGTTTCCCCAAGGGCGTCCTGCTCGGGCTCGGCGTCATCGGCGACGCGATCTACGGCGGAGATCCCGCCGCTTCTCTGCGCTATGAAGAGGCGATCCGCCACATGCGCGAAGGCATTTCCGAAGGATACTTTGAAAAGCTCATCGAGACGTGGCTGCTCGGGAGCAAGCATTACGCGATCGTGACGGTCACGCCCTCCAAGACGCTCGCAGCCGAACAGGAGGCGCGCGCGGCGGAAAAGCTGAAGGCGTACAAGTCGGGGCTCTCCGAAAGCGAAACGGAGGAACTGCTCGCGCTCAATGAGCGGCTCGCGGCGTTCCAATCCGCGATCGATACGCCCGAACAGCTCGCGACGCTGCCTTCCCTCACGCTGGACGACCTCAAAGAGGCGCCCGCGCCCACGCCGACGGAGGTCTTGCAGAGAGAGGGCAGGACGCTTTTGTATCACGAAGTCCAGACGGACGGCATCGCCTATCTGAATCTCTATTATAATTTGAGCGAAGTGCCGCTCGAGCGCATTTCCGCGCTCTCGGCGATGACCTCCATGCTCGGCGCTCTGCCGACGGCGCGTCACACCGCGAAGGAGCTCAATACGCTCGTCAAACTGCATCTGGGCGACGTCAGGTTCTCGGTGGGCGTCTATGCGAAGGATACTTCGTCTTGCATGCCCGTGCTGACGGCTTCGTGCAGCGTGCTCGAAGGCAAGCTCGACAAGGCGGTCGACATCCTGCGCGAGATCATGGATGAGACGGTGTTCGACGAGGGAGAGGTCGCAAAGCTTTTAGAACAGGACAAGGCGATGACGCAGATGCGCATCATGCAGGCGGGGCACATGGCGGCGCTCACAATGCTCGGCGCGCGTCTGAGTGCGGCGGGCGTATGCAAAGAGGCGGCGTCCGGCGTCACCTACTACCGCGCGCTGCAAAATACGAACGCCTCCGCGCTGATCGAAAGCATCCGCGGGACGGAGTGGAAAAAGAGCCTGACCGTCTCTCTGACGGGAAGCAGGGCGGCGAAGGAGGAGTGCCTCGCGCTTTTGGGACGGCTGGAGACGTCTGAGGGCGCAATGAGGACAATTTCCCCCGCCCGCAGAACGGGCAATCCGGCGGTGACCATTCCCGCAGGCATTTCCTACGTCTGCAAGGGCGCGTCGGGCTTCGAAGGCAAGTACCGCGAAGGCACGCTCAAGGTATTCGAACAGATCCTCGGGCTCGATTACCTGTGGGGCGAGGTCCGCGCGAAGGGCGGCGCCTACGGCGTCGGCGTCCTGACGGACAGAGACAGCATCTCCTTCTATTCTTATCGCGATCCCAACGTGGCGGGAACGCTGGAAGCGTACGACGGGGCGGAAGAGTATCTGAAGAACTTCTCTGTCTCGCAGGAGGAAATGACGGGGTACGTCATCGGCACGATCGCAGGCATCGAGCGACCTCGCTCTCCCAGATTGCAGGGGACGGCGGCGGACTCCGATTATTTCAACGGCAAAGACGGGGCGTACAAGGCGCAGGTGCGCAGGGAGATCCTCGCGACGACGCAGGAAGACATCCGCGCGCTCGCTTCGCTCATCGCCACGGTGAAGGAGCAGAACGTCGCCTCGGCAGTGGGAAATGCGGAAAAAATTTCCTCGTGTCCCGCATTTGACCGGACAGAGGCGCTGTAATCATATCGCAAAGTGCGGTAATTCTCTTGCATTTTTGCGGATTTTGTGATATGATACTGTTAGCATAAGTTAAAGCACACGTCGGTGAAACCGCATTCATGCGCGTCTGCGCATATATTCAGGAGTTTGTTGTGGAAAAGTTCAGATACGACAGAAATTTACAGGTCGGGCAGGTCGGTTTCAACGCCATGACCCAGACCGAGCTGGTGCAGCTGATAGAGGACATTCCTCTGTCGGGCGGCAGCGCTTACGTCGTATTCTGCGGCGTGCCGGGCGTCGTGCTCGCCGACTCTTCCAAAGAGATCGCGGATTCTCAGAACAACGCCACGCTGTGCGCCATGGACGGCATGCCCATCGCACGCATCGCGCGTAAAAAGGGCATCGTCTGCGAGCGGTGCGGCGGACCCGACATCATGCTCAAAGTCATCGAGCGCGGGATCGCCAAGGGCAAGCGCCATTACTTTTACGGTTCTACGCCCGAGACGCTCAGAAAACTTGAACGCAACCTAAAAGAACGGTTCCCGGGCATTCGGATCGCAGGGCGGTTTTCCCCGCCCTTCCGCGACCTGACGCCCGAGGAGGACGGCGAGATCGTCAAACTCATCAACGATACCCGCCCCGACTATGTGTGGGTGGGGCTCGGCGCGCCGAAGCAGGATTTCTGGATGCAGAACCACAGAGAGGCGCTGCACAACTGCGTGCTGCTCGGCGTGGGCGCCGCATTCGATTTCCATTCCGAAAAGATACGCCGCGCGCCGCAGTGGATGCGCGACATGGGGCTGGAGTGGCTGTATCGGCTCATCCGCGAACCCGCGAGGCTCTGGAAGCGGTATCTCGTCAACGGCCCGAAGTTCCTGTTCATCCGCATGTCGGACAAGCGGAAGGAGCGCAGGGAGAGGCGGATTGCGCGGAACGAGAAACGCATGCGGGAAAAATCGACAAAAATGCCTAAAAAATAGAAAAAAGCAGATTCCTTCGCATAGATTTTGTGATGAGACACAAAATGTATACGGAGGAATTTTTTTATGAAAGCAACGGGAATCGTAAGGCGGATCGACGAGCTCGGCAGAGTCGTCATCCCCAAAGAAATCAGAAATACGCTCAGGCTCAAGTCGGGCGAACCGCTCGAGATCTTTTCCGATCGGGACGAGCTCATTCTCAAAAAATATTCGCCCATCGCGACGCTGGACAAATTCAGCGAATCGACGGCAAAGTCGCTCAACGATCTGAGCGGGCATCTCGCCGTCATCTGCGATACCGACGAAGTTCTGTACGCGAGCGGGGACGGGCGCAAGGTCATCGACAAGAAAAATCTCTCCGAACACATGGACAGGATTTTGCAGGAGCGCAAGAGCTATATCGCAAACCTGAGCGAGGGCGGAGACATCGTCCCCATCACTTCGCGGGAAGATCTGCCCATCACCGCGCAGATCATCGTGCCCATCGTCTCGGGCGGGGACTGCCTCGGCGCGGTGGCGCTCCTCTCTTCGGAGGACGGGGCGAAGATGGATTCCGAGAACGTGAAGCTCGCGCAGCTCACGGCGGACATCCTCGCGGGACAGTTCGAGTAAGCAAAAAACCGTATGCGTCGCGCATACGGTTTTTTGTCGGTCATGCCGCTTCGGTTTAAGAAATTTCCTCGTCTTTGCGACTGTTCGGCTCGACGAGCAGGGTCTTGTAGTCGGTGTAGATGACAAAGCCCGCGTTTGCCTTGGGCGGTTTTTTGACGAATCGCCTGTCGCAGCAATCCACCGCGACTTTGCCGCCCTTTCCGCCGTCCGAATAGTAGGCGCAGATCTCTGCGGCGGCGACGAGCACTTCGTCCGGGATCTGTTTTCCGTCCGAGACGATGCCGACGTGCGTAGAGTGATATTTCTGCGCGTGCAGCCAGAGATCTCCCGCGCGAAGGGTCTTCAACAGCCTGTCGTTCTGTCGGTTGTTGCGCCCCGACAGGACGCGGAAGCCGCCGATCTCATAGCTGCGGAAGGGGGTGACGACTTCCTTCCGTTTTTTGCCCTGAAAGCGCAGCAATCCGAGGTCGATGAGCTCTTCCCGGATTTCCGCAAGGTCGGTGAGGGACTCCGCTCGTTCGAGGGAGGACAGGACGCTCTGCGCGTAGTCGATCTCCCTCATGGTCTCCTCTTTCTGGGGGGTGACGGCGGCGACGGTGCGCTTCTACTTGGCGTATTTTTTGTAGTATTTCTGCGCATTCTGCGCGGGGGAGAGCGTCTCGTCCAGGCGGATGGAGACGGTAGGGCAGGTCTCGTCGTAATAATCGACGACCTCGCAGGAGCGCATGCCCTTTTGAACGGCGTAAAGATTGGCGGTGAGCAGTTCTCCCGCCTTTCTGTTCTCTTCGGCGTTTTCGCATTCGCGCAGCCGATCGAGCAGGAGAGCGAGCTTCTTTTCCTCCTTCTTCCGATGCGCGGAGACGACGGAGACGAGCTTGCGCTTGTTGTCCGCGAACTCCTTGGCGCGCTCCTTTGCGGTGTAGCAGACGTCCTGGGCGGCGGAGAGGCTCTCCGTGGGCAGGGCGCCGGGTGCGGCTTTGGCGAAGAAGTCCTTGGGGACGCCGTCTTCATAGAGCACGCACGGCTGCGTCTCTCCCTCGAAGAGGTATGCGCGGATGTGGGCGGCGAGATCTCCCCCGCGGTAACTCTCCGCGATGAGCCGCGCCGTCGGCCGCGCGACGCCCGCCACGTTTTCAAAGAGGAATTCGGAAAGATCGTTCCCCGCAAAGCGGGAGAGCGCCTCTTCGAGCGCGCCTGTCTCGGGATCCGCCTTGTCCTGCGGCGCGGGATAGGCATAAGGCACGCCCGAAAAGAGCACGCGCCGATGATTTTCTTCGAGTGAAGTGGTCTTGAGCGCCCCCAGAATGACGCCGTTTTCGGTCAGGATGAGGTTGGAGTATTTGCCCATGACTTCGAGATAGAGGACGCGGTCCGCCTCCGTAAAGTCGGACACGCAGTGAAAGTGCAGGGCGATGATGCGTTCGAACGCGATCTGGGACAGCGACGTGAGCGTCGCGCCCGTCAGGTGCTTTCTGAGCAGCATGCAGAAATTCGGCGCGGACGCGGGCGCGCCGTACTCCGCCGAAGTCAAAGAAATTCTCGCATTCGAAGCATTTGTGGACAAAATAAGTTTAACCGCTCCCTTTTCGGTGTATAAATAAAAGAGCACGGAATCTTTGTCGGGTTGTATGATTTTTGTCAGCTTTCCGCCGATCAGAGAGGAGGCGAGTTCCTTGGCGACGCGGCGGAGCGTAAAAGCGTCTTGCGGCATAAGTTCTCCGATGTTTTTTTCAAATTATACACGATTTTTCAGGATTTGTAAACAAAATCGCTTTTCAAAGACAAAAACTTGTGGTACAATAAACCATGCGAAAATCGTAAGTTATGAGAACAGGAGAAAAATAGAAATGAAGTATTCGTTTGAACCCGCGGAAAAGAGCACCGTCAAGATCACCATTGATTTTGACGCCGCAGAATGGACGGACGCCCAGAACCAGGCGTACATGAAGAACAGAAGCAAGTACGTCGTCAACGGCTTCAGAAAGGGCAAAGTACCCAAGCACGTTCTGGAAATGTATTACGGCAAGGGCATCTTCTTCGAGGATGCGCTGGAAGTTCTCTACGGAGCGCACTACGGGGAGATCCTTCAGGCGGAGGCCGGCTCTTTCACGGCTGTCGGCGATCCTTCCCTGTCCGTGGATAAGATCGATGAAGAAGGCGTCACGCTGATCGCCGTCGTACCCGTAAAACCCGACGTCAAGATCGGCTCTTACAAAGGTATGAAAATCCGCAAATACGAATATACTGTTACCGACGCGGACATCGCAGTCGAGCTCACCCGCCTGCAGGAGAGAAATGCGCGCAAGGTGGAGATCACCGATCGTCCCTGCGCGGACGGCGACACCGTTACCATCGATTTCTCCGGCAGCGTAGACGGCGAGAAGTTCGAAGGCGGCACGGCAGAGAAATACGAGCTTGAGCTCGGCAGCGGCTCCTTCATTCCCGGATTTGAGGAGCAGGTAGTCGGCATGCAGATCGGCGAGGACAAGGATATCACTGTCAAGTTCCCCGAGGACTATCAGGCGGAGAACCTGAAGGGCAAGGAAGCCGTATTTGCCATTCATCTGCACGCGATCAAGGCGAAGGAACTGCCCGAAGTCACGGACGAATTCGTCAAGGACGCGGCAGGCGCGGAGACCGTCGAAGAGTACAAGAACAAGACGAGAGAGCGCCTGACCAAGCAGGCGGAGAAGCGTTCCGAGGACGAGACGGAGAGCTCCATCATCAACGCGATCGCGGAGACTGCGGAGGTCGAGATGCCGGACGCGATGATCGAAAAGCAGATCGACATGCTCGTGCAGAATGCAGAGTACAGACTCATGTATCAGGGCATCAAGCTTGACGATTATCTCAAATATATGGGCAGAACGCTCGAGGACTTCCGCGGCGACTTCAAAGAGCAGGCGAAGAAGAACGCGCTCGATCAGCTCATCGTCGAGAAGATCATCAAGGAAGAGGGCATCGTCGCGACGCAGGAAGAGGTAGACGCGCAGATCGCAAAACAGGCGGAGAGCGTGGAAAAGAGCGTCGAAGAGTACAGAAAGGGTATGGATCCCAGACAGTTCGAGTACATCAGCAGCGACATCATGGTGACCAAACTCTTCAAGTTCCTCAAGGAGAACAACGAACTTTACACCGAAGAGGCGTAAGTTGATCAAGATCAGGGGAGCGGCTTCCCGGCCGCTCCTTATTTTTAAGGAGGCAGTATGACGGAAAAGAATGTGCTTGTGCCCTACGTCGTGGAGAGAACGAGCAACGGCGAGCGCAGCTACGATCTGTATTCGAGATTGTTGGAGGACAGGATCATCTTCCTGACGGGCGAGATCGACGACGCCGTCGCCAACACGGTGGTGGCGCAGCTCATCTATCTGGAAGGGAAAGATCCCAACAAAGACATCAATCTTTACATCAACAGCCCCGGCGGCTCGGTCACGGCAGGCATGGCGATCTATGACACCATGAACTACATCAAGTGCCCCGTCGCCACGAACTGCATCGGCATGGCGGCTTCCATGGCTGCCGTCATCCTTTCGAGCGGCGCAAAGGGGAAGCGCTACGCCCTGCCCAACAGCGAAGTGATGATCCATCAGCCCCTCGGCGGCGCGCAGGGTCAGGCGAGCGATATCAAGATCGTCGCCGATCACATCGTCGCGACCAGGGCGAAACTCAATCGCATACTCGCGGAAAACACGGGCAGATCGATTCAGGAGATCGAGCGCGACACGGACAGAGACAACTATCTCTCCGCGGAAGAGGCGCTCTCTTACGGACTCATTGACAAGGTATTTTATAAAAGATAAAAGGTTATGAGAGATTATATGCACACTTGCTCCTTTTGCGGAGAGGCAAAGGATTCTACGAAAGATTTGCTCGCAGGGCCGAACGGATTGTTCATTTGCGGAGACTGCATCGAGCTTGCCTATCAGCAGATTCACGAACACGACAAGGCGCCGAGCGGGCATTTGGAACTGAAAACGCCCGCCGAGATCAAGGCGGAGCTGGATAAGTACGTCGTGGGGCAGGAGAGGGCGAAGAAAGTGCTCTCCGTGGCGGTCTACAACCACTACAAGCGCATCGGCAGAGACCCCAAGGACGACGACGTCGAGATCGAAAAGAGCAACGTCCTTCTGCTCGGCCCGACGGGTTCGGGCAAGACGCTCATGGCGCGCACGCTCGCGAAAATCCTCAACGTGCCGTTTGCGGCGAGCGACGCGACGACGCTGACCGAGGCGGGCTACGTCGGCGAGGACGTCGAAAACATTCTTCTCAAACTCATCCAGAATGCCGATTACGACGTGGAGAAGGCGCAGAGAGGCATCATCTACATCGACGAGATCGACAAGATCGCGCGCAAGGGCGAGAACGTATCCATCACGCGCGACGTCTCGGGCGAAGGCGTGCAGCAGGCGCTTTTGAAGATCATCGAGAGTACGGTGGCAAACGTCCCCCCGCAGGGCGGCAGAAAGCACCCGCAGCAGGAGATGATCCGCATCGATACGACGAACATCCTGTTCATCTGCGGCGGCGCGTTCGTCGGGCTGGACCGCATCGTCGCGTCCCGCAAGGACGATTCGACGCTCGGCTTCGGCGGCAACGTCAAGACGCAGGAAGGGGAGGTCGACTATTCCCTGTTGCAGGAAGTCAAGCCGCAGGATCTGACCAAGTTCGGGCTCATCCCCGAATTTGTCGGACGTCTGCCCATCGTCGTTTCCCTCAATCCCCTCAACGAGGAGGCGCTCGTCAACATTCTGACCAAACCGAAGAACGCGATCATCAAACAGTATGAGAAGCTCATCGGACTGGACGGCGTAAGGCTGACGGTCGAGGACGACGCCGTGCGCGAGATCGCGCAGACCGCGATCCGCTTGAAGACGGGCGCGCGCGGACTCAGGACGATCATCGAGGGCGTCATGACGGACGTCATGTATCAGATTCCCTCCGATCAGGACATCGCGGAGGTCGTCATCACGAAAGATTGCGTCAAGGGCAACGCAAAACCCCGGCTCATCAAGAAGAGCGCATAACGAAAGGCACGGCATTGACCGTGCCTTTTCTGATGCGCAGATGCGATCGTGTTCGTAAAGACGCTAAAAATTTATGCATAATTTTTCGGAAATAGTCTTGATTTTTGCGTTGAAATCCACTATAATAGACGGGAAGAAATGAAACGGAGGAATTGATTATGCCTTTAGTTACAACGAAAGATATGTTTGCCAAGGCGTACGCGGGACACTATGCGGTCGGCGCGTTCAACGTCAACAATATGGAGATGATCCAGGCGATCGTCGAAGCAGCCAACGAGTGCAAGTCTCCCGTGATTTTGCAGGTTTCCGCAGGTGCGAGAAAGTATGCAAATCCCGTCTATCTGAAGCACCTCGTCGCGGCAGCAGTCGAGACCACTGACATCCCCGTAGCCATGCACCTCGATCACGGCGCTGATTTCGAGATCTGCAAAGCTTCCATCGACGGCGGCTTCACGTCCGTCATGATCGACGCTTCGCACTTCCCTTATCAGGAGAACATTGAGATCA
>CALVME010000070.1 GCA_944342055.1 uncultured Clostridia bacterium
CAAAACAGCAAAAAAGAGGCGAAAGCCTCTTTTTTCCGCTCAGCGTTGCCCTGCGTTTGACAATTGACTTTAAAATAACATGCAAAGAGGCGAAAGCGCGAAGCTTTCGCCTCTTTCGTCTCCGCAAGCTTCAGTTCAGGCCGAATATCGTCATGACGCCGGCGACAAACCAGGCGTTTTGCGGCGTCAGCCGATCCGCAAGCATCGCGCGCACTTCGCTCTCTTCCGCGGGAGAGAGGAAATCCGCCATATCGAACGGGTCTTCCTGCCACGTTCCCGCAACGCAGTACAATTCTTCGGTCGCCGCCGCGACGGCTTCGGAATCGAGCATCGCCGAAACAAGCCCTTTGACGGTCAGCTCATCCTCATAAATTTCCCTGACGAGCCTGCAGACCGCCTCGAGCTCTTCCCTGTCCGACCCCTCCTGCGCGTTCTGAGCCAGTCTGAAGAAAGCATTCTCCAACAGATCGGAACAAGCTTCGATCCTCGCTTCGTTCGGGTCGCCGGACTGTTCCAGCGCCGCGCGGACGCTTCCCCTGAGGATGAGGCGGGAAGTGTCGTCAAAATGTTTGAGCACCTCCTCCATTTCCGCGACGGCGTCCGCTCCGCTCTCGCCGATCCGATCAAAATAGTTCAACATCGACTGCACGGCGCGGAGCATATTTTCCGTGTCCCGCACGACTTCCACGACGTTATCCTTCGTGATCGCGTCGAATTGATCGAGCAACGCCCCTTCGGCGCTCGAAACCGCCAAATTCCCTTCGTGTCCTCCGATCAGATCGGACATTTTGATGCCGAGGTAAGAGTTGCCCGCCCGCCATTCCGTTGCGGCGTTTCTGAGGACGACCGCCGCGACGATGCGCCCGGACGGAGAAACCTCGATGGTATCGGCATATCCGCCGAAGAGCGCCGGATCCGTCGCCTCTCCCTCTTCGTCCGTCGTCATATTGTCGGCAATGACCTGCAATTCGTGGATGGCGTCGAGTTCATTGTCAAGAATCACCCATTCGCCGTCCACCTTTCCCGCCGTCAGCCCGTCGTAAACGAGTTTGCCGCCCACAGCCTTGACCGCGCGGCTCAGCACGGTATCATCCAGCCGTTCGATCACCTCTTTCGAATCCACAAAGCGGTCTTCCTTCGTCGTGCCGAGCACGAGCTTCGCCGTATTGAAACAGCCGACGAACGGCGCCACGGCGACGATAAACACAAAGAGCCCCGTCACAGCGCCGAGAAAACCGCCGAGAATACCGCTTCCGACAAATTCTCTCGGTCTGCCCCCCGCTCTTTTGCAGTAAGCGCGCTTGATGAACAGATACGGTACGAGCGTCAGAAGTCCGACCACGCACCAGCAGGGCAGAAATACGAGACCCGCGCAGAGGAGACAGAACAGCGCTTTCATCATCTCCGCCACCGACGCGTCGTCGACGATCTCGGGAAACTCCTCCGCAATAAACTCCTCCCCCACGGCTTCGTAGACCGATTTTCCGAGCATATGCCCCAACAGCCAGGAAAGAAAGAACGCCGCCACCGCCGAAACCACGATCAGCCCGAATTTCGACGCCTGCAAAACAGTTCTCCGACGAACTCCCAAAGCGATACCGACTCCCAAAGCGACGATCAGCGCGACGCATCCCGCGATCAGCCAGATTTCGTCGATATAATCCAACATATCCGTTTTTCCTCCTTTGACGTCTTGTTTCTGTGTTACACGATTCAGTATAAAGTAACTTCGTCAAAATGTCAATATGTTGTTTTAATGCGGGCAAGGAAATTTTTTCAACGGTTGCCGAAGCGCTTGACTAATGCGCGCAGATTCTCTATAATGTGAAGAAAGCAAAAATGAAGGAAAGGTAACGTTATGGCAGACAATGAAAAGAGAGCCGTGACCATGGATAAACTCGTCGCGCTCTGCAAAAACAGAGGTTTCATCTTCCCGGGAAGCGAAATATACGGCGGACTTGCCAATACTTGGGATTACGGGCCTTTAGGCGTAGAACTCAAGAACAACATCAAGCGCGCCTGGTGGAAAAAATTCGTACAGGAAAATCCCTACAATACGGGCGTGGACTGCGCCATCCTCATGAACCCTCGCACCTGGAAGGCGTCCGGTCACATCGGCGGTTTTTCCGATCCCTTGATGGACTGCAGAAACTGCAAGACGCGCCACAGAGCGGACAACCTCGCCGAGGATTACATTCATTCCCATAAACTCGACATCGACATCGCGGGTTGGGACAACGACAAGCTCGAGGCGTTCATCGAAGAAAAGCAGATCAACTGCCCCAACTGCGGCAAACACGATTTTACCCCCATCCGCAAGTTCAATCTGATGTTCAAGACCTTCCAGGGCGTCACGGAAGACACCACCAATACGGTATATCTCCGCCCCGAGACCGCACAGGGCATCTTCGTCAACTTCAAAAACGTGCAGAGAAGCTCGCGCATGAAGGTCCCCTTCGGCATCGGTCAGATCGGAAAATCTTTCCGCAACGAGATCACGCCGGGCAACTTCATCTTCCGCGTGCGCGAGTTCGAGCAGATGGAGCTGGAATTTTTCTGCAAGCCCGGCACCGATCTCGACTGGTTCCTCTACTGGAAAAATTTCTGCAAAGACTGGCTGCTCTCGCTCGGACTCAAAGAGGAAAATCTCAAGCTTCGCGACCATTCTCCCGAAGAACTCTGCTTCTACTCCAAAGCGACGACGGACTTCGAATACCGCTTCGCGTTCGGCTGGGGCGAGCTGTGGGGCGTTGCGGACAGAACGGATTACGACCTCACCCAGCACCAGAACGAGAGCGGGGAGAGCATGGAATACCTCGATCCCGTCACGAACGAAAGATATGTTCCCTACGTCATTGAGCCTTCGCTCGGCGTGGAACGCTGCGTGCTCGCCTTCCTGACGGACGCCTACGACGAGGAAGTGCTCGACGCCGCTTCGAACGACGTGAGAACGGTCCTGCACCTTTCCCCCGTCCTTGCGCCTTACAAGTGCGCCGTCCTGCCACTGCAGAAGAAACTCTCCGACAAGGCAGACGAGATCTACGCAAAACTCTGCAAGCATTTCCCCTGCACGTACGACGTCACCGGTTCCATCGGAAAGCGCTACCGCCGTCAGGACGAGATCGGAACGCCTTTCTGCATGACGATCGACTTTGACACGCTGGAAAACGGGACCGTCACCGTGCGCGACCGCGACAGCATGGAGCAGATCCGCCTTTCCGTGGACGAAGCGATCGCCTACATCGGAGAAAAGTGCGCTTACTGAGCCGAACAGCATTCCGAAAAGACAGAAAAACGCCCCCTCGTTGGGGGCGTTTTGATTTGTCAGGCGCCGTCTGCGCCTTTTTCTTTTTTCAGCCATCCGCATTCAAACAGGTCCAGACCGCGAAAACAATGCGTCTCGTAACATCGCTCGAGCCAGACGCTTTTCTCATAGTAATCGGCATATCTCGCCTCGAAGGCGGAAACTTCGGGCGCCGTCAGATCATAACCTTTCCTCTCTTTGTCGTACACGAGATCGCCTCCGAAAAAGAACGCCTCGTCGAAAATGCCGTTCTCCAGGCTCGCAAAGAGCGCCGTCTCTTCCGAAAATACGCTCGTGCCGAGATAGAGATTTTCGTTGTAAGAATAGCCGAAAAGCTGCAATAACGTCGGCAGAATGTCAAACGTACTGCAGAATTTGTCGATCTGCAAGCCGCTTATGCCCTCTGCGGGCGCGTCGTGAGAGATCGCTTCATATCCCGTCACGGGCACCGCTTCCGCATCGAGATCCATCGTCTTTCCGCTCCAGAAAAAGAACGGAATCCGATAAAGCTCGTTGCTGTCGGTCACCCTCTCCTCCGCGTTCAGGTCCTTACAATCATAATTCATATCGTCGAGGAAGGCGGAATGATCGGCGTAGAAGAAGAACGCCGTATTGTCCAGCTGACCCGACGCCTCCAACGCCTTCACAAGGGCATTGATCCCCGCGTCGAGATCGCAGATGCCCGCCTGAAACCGCTTGTACTTCAGCCATTTGGAAGAATCGCCGTTCGCATCGGAGATCGAAAAGGTATCTTCCACAAACGTTTCGGGATAATCGGTGATTTCCTCGTAATATTCTTCCAGCCCCTTCGTCATGCACTTTTCGGAAAACTCCCGTTTTTCCGCTTCCGTCATGTCAGAATAATCAACTCCGCCCAGATTGAGAAATTCCGAGTAATCCCCGTGCGAAGTGATGGACATGATCATGGTAAAGAAGGGCTCTCCGTCCGTCATTTTCTCTGTCGAACCTTCGATCATATCCCTGTCGCTGTCAAAATTGTAAAACGAATCCTTGCCGCCATATCCGCGCAGGAAGGGCATATCTTCGAGGAAATACGCCTCATCGAACGCAAAGAGATCGCCGAAGGTGTCCGCTCTGCCGTACAAATATCCCTGCCCCGCATGAAAATAGCGGCTGGTATAGCCTGCCTGTTCCAGAACCGCAGTCAAAGAAAACGGAATGTCTTCCCGCTCCAGTTCGTCAAGCGGCGTAAACGTATGATAATTTCCGAGAAGCCCGAGCTCTTCGGAGATGTTCGTCTTGTTCCTGCCGTAAAATTGCGTCATCGAAACGCCCTGAGTCGCCATGGCGTAAAGCGTGGGCGTATATTCCCGATTGATCGCCGCCCACTCGCCGCTCTCTATGACGACATAGACGACGTTCTGCCCTTCGAGCATGCCCGTGAAGGGGGAATCCTCGCAGTCGCTCATCTGACCTGCGGAGAGATAACTTCGGCAATCCTCCGCGCCGTAAGTCCTGTTGCCGGGAAACACCTCTCTCTCAAGATAATACCCGACGTGTCGGCAGTAAAAGCCGTATGTACCGAATTTCTGATAGGCGCGCGCCTCGTTGATCTGATAATAATAAAGATAGCGATCGTCGCTGACGCGGGAATTGCCCTGCGGCAGGGAAGAGACCGCCAGCTCCTGCACAACAAACAGGAACTGTCCGACGATGCTGCAACAACCCAAAAGAAGCAGGAGCAGATGCTTAGAAAGAGGCGCCCGCACGCGCAGGGACAGCCAGACAAAAATCATCCAGCCCATGCATACGCCCCAGACGACAAACAGCGCCGCGATGATATCGTAACGCGCGGTGCTCCCGTTCATCATTTCTCCCAGATCTTTCAAAAGGGAGAGATAGGAGATCGTTCCGACCGTGCCGCTGAATTCGATCATGCTCTTGTTGATCATGCACATAATGCACTGAAAGAGCAGCAGAAAACCTGCGATCGAAATGCCTGCGATACAGGAAGGCACAAAAAAAACGAGCACGCCGAAGATGAGAATGGGCACCAGATCGATCCAAAGATATTCGGGGAGAGAAAATCCACCATAGAGCAGAGAAAACGTCGCAAATTCGACGGCAATCGCCATCAGCACATAGCTCGCCGCGATCGCGGCTTTGCAGGCGCATATCTTTGCAAATTCGTCTCCTGTCCCGCAACGAAGCGTCCGCATAGTCCCGATCCTCCTTTTTTCTCTCCTGTATTATACTGGACGCGGCGGAAAAAGACAAGTTATTTGCTCCCGTATTTGTGTGAAATCTTTTTTCAGACGCCTCCGCACCCGATTCCCTTCGGCAAAAAACGCCGCGCTTCAAGCGCGGCGGGGTCGGGCTTTCTATTGTCCCGCGCCGAATGCGGCGTCGGGCGCAACGCCCGTATAAAGTTCAAACTCGGAATCGATGTCAAATTCCTCCGCACTGTCATAGGCGGCGAGTTTGGAGACCGAGACTTCGTACGCCGTCATCGTCTTCGCCTCGTAATCGGAGATGCGTTTTTGATATTCCCGACTCTGGATGCGCCCCGAGAGCGCGATCTTGTCGCCGACGGAGAGATTTTTCACGAACCGCGCGTTCCTTCCCCACGCAATGCAGGGGATATAATCGGATTTGTTGTAAGCGCGGTTGACGGCGATGAGAAGATCGGCGATCTCCCGATTGAACGGCGTCGTGCGGTAGATCGGCTGTTTGCAGATATAACCGCTCAGCACAATGCTGTTCGGATTTTTGGAAGGCGGGTCGGCGATGATCTCGCGCACGAATACGGTGAGCATGAGCCTCGATTTTCCGTTTTCCAGCTTGTTATAGCTCCGAAATTGCCCGATCGCGCAGATCTGAGCGCCGACTTTGAGATCGTTCCCCGCGATCAGCCGCTCGGAAACCGTCACAGGCAAGACATCCGCCTGACCGGAAAGCCGCATCACCCGCACAAAAAATTCGTAAAACCCTTCGCCGTACACTTCGTGGGAAAAAGTCGCTTCGCTGACGATCTCCCCCATGATGTACACTCTGTTGTTTTTCTCCGTTGCGTAATTCATTTTGACCTCCATTGTTGTTTTATCAGAAATTTTCAACAGGAACTTGTTTTCCTTCTGAATTTATTGTGTAATTTTTGTGGTAAATCAGTTCACCGATCGGCACAAACGTATAGCCGTTGTTTTTCAGCGTGCGGAACACGACGGGGAGCGCCTCCGCCGTATGCAACCCGTTGTTGTGGCAAAGAATGACGGAACCGCTCTTCGCCTGCGAGATGAGCCGCGTCGCGATCTCCCTCGCCGACAGATCCTTCCAGTCGAGAGAATCGACGTCCCACTGCACGGTGAACAGTCCCATCTCCGCCGCCGTATCGATGAGCAGATCGTCGTAATCTCCGTAGGGCGCGCGAAAGAGCGTGACGGGTTTGCCCGTGACCGCGGAAATGGCGTCCGACGACGTTCTGAGTTCGTCCTCGATCTCCTCTTTGGAGAGCTTTGACATGTACGAATGCGTTCGGCTGTGCGTCCCGATCTCATGCCCCGCTTCGTCTATCTTTCTGACATATTCGGGGTATTTTGTCGTCCAGAATTCCACCATGAAAAAGGTACATCGGACTCCTTCCGCCTCCATGGCGGCGAGGATCGCGTCGGTATGTTCCGTTCCCCAGGCGCAATCGAAGGAGATCGCCACCTTTTTTTCTTCCGTCTGCACCGAATAGATGGGAAGCGAGCGCTTGACCGCGCCGAAATACACCGCGTACGCTCCCGTCGATTGCAGACACACGATCACGGCGAGCGCGATGGCGATGAGTCCCGAAAGGACGGCGAGACGCGCGCCCTTCATCCGATCACCCGAATTTTATCACAGCGGTCTGTACATATTTTGTCTCTCATTGTCGAATCCGAGCCTCCTTTGACGAAGCGCTTCCCGACGCCGCGAACAGACCGTCTGCGCTTTCTCTTTCGCTTTATCTTATGCACGCACAGGCGAAAATAGAAGAAAAAAGACCGCCCGCCTTTGATTGCAATCTTGCAAGCGGACGATCTTTTCCCTATGGATTTTCGGCATAAAAAAAGAGGCGCCCTACGCGCCCCTCGATTTTCAAACAGGTCGTTCGCCGCAGCGGCTTTTCCCCGCGCGTCCTGCTCTAAACCGCATAGTATTGCAAGCCGAATTCCACGATGCCCCGCATGGCGAACGCCATGGAGACGGCGAGCGCCGCCACGAACAGCCAGCCGACGAGGACAAATGCACGCTCTCCGCCTCTGCCCGCAACGCGGCACAGCTTTCTCAGGGCGCAGAGATACAGACCGATGAACGCCCAGGCAAAATAATGCGAATACAGGATCACGCCGTTTTCGCCCGTGCCGTACCCTATGCCCAGAAACAGAACGAGGCTGAACAAAATCCAATAGCCGCAGATCTGCGCGCCGCGTTCCCTGAGGCATGCGAAAAAGCAGACGATCGCCAAAACAAACAGGGCGACGCCCTCCGCGCGCACGCCGTCTGCTGCGGGCAGCTGATAGCGATATGCGCCGTCCGCCGTCACCTCTGCGGGCGCAGGCAAGAACAGATTTGCCACAAAATGCGTGTATTGCAGGACGCAGCCCGCCAAAGGAAGGCGCGGCGGGAATTCCGCATAGCGGTCGAGCCGATAGCGCACGAGCGCGGGATGCAGCTGCAAAAGCTGGCCGGAAACGGTCATGAAAAAGACGAGGAAAAAAATGCCGAGCGCCGCGCGCTTCAGATAAGCCGCGGCAGCCTTTTCGCCCTTCTCTTTGCAGAAGACGCAAAAGGGCGCGAGCACGATGTTGGTGAGAAGCCCGCCGACGGAGAGCGCGCAGAGCGGCACACTGAGAAGCTCCCTTCTCTTTGCGAAAAAGACGGCAAGCAGCAGGTAAAACACGCCGACAGCGTATTGCTCGATGAGAAGACCGAAAAACACCTGTGAAAAACAGAGCGTGTAGGCGGCGATCGCAATGTACTTGCGACGCCCTTCGAAGCCGAACACGTCGGCAAGGAGGTATCCGGAGAGAAAGACCGCCATGATCTGCACGAACTGCAAGCCCGCCGCATAGCCGTATGCGAACATAGGCAGAAAAAGCGCGATCAGCTTCGCCGCCGCGCCGAAGGGAAGCGCCGCCAGCGCAAAATAAGGCTGGCGCAGATCGTTCTCGTCGGCGTTCGCATTCAGATAGCAATCCTGGCTGTAGATCAGACCCGAATCGCTCGTAAAGAGCACGTCGTAAGAGTCAGTGCCTGACGTCCCCGCCATATGAAAGACCGTCGTCTTGCAATAGAGCAACACGACGGTCAAAAACGCCGCCGCGGCAAACACGGGGACAATGACGGCGTCCGCTCTGCAAAACAGTCCGAAGCCACGGCGCTCCTTCACAAACTGCAAAATGCAATACGCGCACATACACAAAAAAGGCAGCGAGGCGACTGCGCCCAAGAGCGGCACCTTGCCCTTCCAGACCGAATAAGGCAGCAGGCAATGCGCCATCCAGCAGGAAAAAAAGAGCGAAACGAGAAAGAGCGGAAGGGAGAATCGGTACAGGCGCACCGCAGGGCGCAATTTCCAAGCGAGAAGCAGAGCGCAGAGCCCCGCGATCGCCGCGCCGAGCAGCTGCACCAGGCGGATCGTGCGATCGTCTATCGCCATCCAGAGGTCGTTCCGATAAGAGACGAAAAGCGCGAAGCACGCCGCAGAAGCCGCAAAAATCGGACTCAACCACTGTTCCTTCAAAATTGTCCCAAACTTCGATCTCTCACTCACCGCAAAAAACTCCTTGCATGGCTCAACATTATATCACAGCAAAAAGCGGCTGTCAAGCGAGGAATGACGCAAAAAAGGCGGACGTCCGAAGACGTCCGCCTTGTGCTTGTACAAAGAAGATTAAACTTCTGCGAAGTACTTGATGGTACGAACCATCTGGCTGGTGTAGGAGTTCTCGTTGTCGTACCAGGATACGACCTTGACGAGCGTCGTGCCGTCGCCCATGGGCATGCACTTCGTCTGGGTAGCGTCGAACAGGGAACCGTAGGTCATGCCGACGATATCGGAAGACACGATCTCTTCCTCGGTGTAGCCGTAAGAAGCGGAAGCGGCAGCCTTCATGGCAGCGTTGACCGACTTAGCGTCTACTTCGCCCTCGCAGACAGCGATGAGCTGCGTCAGGGAGCCGGTGGGTACGGGTACGCGCTGTGCGCAGCCGTCCAGAACGCCGTTGAGTTCGGGAATAACGAGACCGATCGCCTTCGCTGCGCCGGTGCTGTTGGGTACGATGTTGACGGCAGCAGCTCTTGCACGGCGCAGATCGCCCTTTCTGTGCGGTCCGTCGAGAACCATCTGATCGCCCGTATAAGCGTGGATCGTGGTCATGTAACCTTTCTTGATCTTGCAGAGCTTATTGAGGGTGTTCGCCATGGGAGCAAGGCAGTTCGTCGTGCAGGAAGCAGCCGAAATGATGGTGTCCTCTTTGGTCAGCGTCTTCTCGTTTACGCTGAATACGACGGTAGGAAGGTCGTTGCCTGCGGGAGCGGAAATGACGACTTTCTTTGCGCCCGCTTTGATGTGCGCTTCGGATTTAGCCTTAGAGGTGTAGAAGCCCGTGCACTCCAGAACAACGTCTACGCCGAGCGTTCCCCAAGGAAGGTTCGCAGCGTCTTTCTCGGAATAGATTTTGATGGTCTTGCCCGCTACGGTGATCGTGCCGTCTTCTTCGGAAGCCGTTACGGAATCAGCGTACTTGTACTTGCCCTGCGCGGAGTCGTACTTGAGAAGATGTGCGAGCATCTTAGGGCTGGTCAGATCGTTGATCGCAACGATTTCATAGCCTTCGGCGTCAAACATCTGTCTGAATGCGAGACGGCCGATGCGGCCGAAACCATTGATTGCTACTTTTACTGCCATATGATTATTCCTCCATATACAATAAATATTATTGCATTTTTTACCTTTTTTATTATAGCAAACAAATTCAGGTTCGTCAATAATTATTTGAAAAAAAGTGGAAAAGAAACACAAAAAGTATTTTTTCCCTTTCCGTTTGGAAGCATAAAAACGGGGGTATATTATAAGAGAATATTATTTTGCCGCAACGCCCGCGCAAACATGCGGCCTCGCAATAAAAATTGCAGACCGCCGCGCGGCTCAGGACATGAAAAAGGAGGGCATATGCAAACGATCAGAACGAACTTATTACCCGTCGTCGCCTTGCGCGGAATGACCGTCTTTCCCGATACGTCCGTCTCTCTGGACGCGGGACGCGAAATCACGCTGACCGCCATCAAACGCGCCCCCGAATACGAAATGCAGATCTTTGTCTGCAAGCAGAAAGACGCTTCCAAAATTCAGATCGACGAAAACGACTTCTTCTCTGTCGGCACCGTAGTCAGGATCAAACAAGTCACCGCACTCACGGGCGGAACGCTGAGAATTTTTGTCGAGGGACTCTATCGCGCGCGTGCGCGCAGCTTTAAGTATCAGAGCAGCGCATTCTACGCCGTCGTGGACGAAGCGCCGATCGAGCACGGAGACGCGACGCTGGAAGAGGCGTACTTCCGAACCGCCAAAGACATGATCAGGGACATGCAGTATTCCGATTCCAAACTGCAAAAAGACGTGATCTCCTCTCTTGACGCATGCACCGATCCCGACGCCTACGTCAACATCGCAGCGGCGCACATGCGCATTCGGGAAGACGTCAAACAGCGGCTCCTCGAAGAAAACTTCCTCCCCGCGAAGCTCCGTCTCTTCGAACAATGCCTCAACGACGAAATCGAAATTTCCAAGCTTGAAAAATCCATCGCGAACGCCGTGCGCTCGAACATCGAAAAGAACCAGAAAGAGTATTACCTGCGCGAACAGCTCAGGGCGATCCACTCTGAACTCGGAGACGACGTCAGCGAGATCGACACGCTCAAGGGGAAGGTCCTCGAAAAGCATCTGCCGAAGGAAACGGAAGAGAAAGTGCTCTCCGAGCTGACGCGCATGAGCAAAATGCAGTCCTCTTCCCCCGATTACAACGTATTGCGCGGCTACATCGACTGGATCCTCGACCTCCCCTGGACGGAGCAGACCGAGGACACGGAAGACCTTTCGGAAGCGGAACGCATCCTCAACGAAGACCACTACGGACTGGAAAAGGTCAAGGAACGCATCACGGAATATCTCGCCGTGCTCAAACTCACCAAGAGCATGAAAGCGCCCATCCTCTGCCTCGTCGGGCCTCCCGGCGTCGGCAAGACCTCCATCGCGCGTTCGGTGGCGCGCTCGCTCGGCAGGCACTTCGTCCGCATGAGCCTGGGCGGCGTGAAAGACGAATCGGAGATCCGCGGTCACCGCAAGACATACGTCGGCGCGATGCCGGGAAGGCTCCTCTACGGCATGAAGACCGCAAAGAGCATCAACCCCGTGTTCCTGCTCGACGAGATCGACAAAGTCTCGGCAGACATCCACGGCGACCCCGCCAGCGCGCTGCTGGAAGTACTCGACCCCGAGCAGAATTCTTCCTTCCGCGACCGCTATCTCGAAGTGCCGTACGATCTGAGCAAAGTGCTCTTCATCACGACGGCAAACACGCTGGATACCATTCCCGCCCCCCTTCTGGACAGAATGGAGGTCATCGAGCTGACGGGATATACCTTTGAAGAAAAGCGGGAGATCGCAAAGCGCTATCTCATTCCCAAACAACGCGAGCAGAACGGTCTGCAACCCGATCAGATTTCGTTTACGGACGGCGCGGTGGACGTCATCGTGCGCGCATACACCATGGAGGCGGGCGTGAGAAACCTCGAACGCAGACTCGGCTCGGTATGCCGCAAAGTCGCCGTCGCCTATGCGAAAGACGCTTCCGCACCCGCGGCGACGATCACCGAGGAGAACGTCGAGGACTATCTCGGTCCCAAGCGTTTCCTGCCCGACGATTCCCTGCAGCAGGACGAAGTCGGAGCGGCAACGGGGCTCGCCTGGACGAGCGTGGGCGGCACGACGCTCACCATCGAAGTTTCCACCGTAAAGGGACACGGCGAGATCATCTTAACCGGCAAACTCGGAGACGTCATGAAGGAATCGGCGCGCGCCGCGATCAGCTACATCCGCTCCAATGCGGACCGCTATCAGATCGACCCCGACGTCTTTGAAAAGACGGACATCCACATCCACGTCCCCGAAGGCGCCATCGCCAAAGAGGGACCGAGCGCGGGCATCACGAGGGGGACCGCCATCCTCTCCGCCTTTACGGGCCAAGCCGTGCGCAAGGACGTCGCCATGACGGGCGAGATCACGCTGCGCGGCAAGGTGCTCCCCATCGGCGGGCTCAAGGAAAAGTCGCTCGCCGCGCACCGCATCGGCATTCACGACGTCATCATCCCCGAAAAGAACAAGAAAGACATTTCGGAGATCCCCGAGACCGTGCGCGACCACATGCACTTCATCCTGGCATCGGACATTGCGACCGTATTCCAAAACGCAATCATCGGCTTATGATCATCAAAAACGCGACCTTTGTCACTTCGGCGGCAAGCCCGAAGCAATTTCTCAAACCAAGCAAGCCCATGATCGCGATCTGTGGGAAATCGAACGTCGGCAAGAGCTCGCTCATCAACAAGCTCGCCAACCAGCGTCGCCTCGCCCGCACGAGCGCCGATCCCGGCAGGACCCGCCTCGTCAATTACTTCGATTTCGGGGAGTTCCTGCTCGCCGATCTGCCCGGATACGGCTATGCCAAAGTATCCAAGGCGGAAAAGGAAAAATGGGCAAAGACGCTGGAGGCGTTTTTCGCGCAGAAAGAGCGGCTCGCGCACGTTCTACTGCTCGTGGACATCCGCCACGACCCCACGGACGACGACGAACAGATGGTGAAATACCTCTACTGCAACGCCATCCCCTATACCGTCGTGGCGACCAAGGCGGACAAGCTTTCGCGCATGCAGCAGGGCATCCGCGCGGACAAGATCGCGGGAAACCTCGCCCTGACCAGACAGAACATTCTTCTGACTTCCGCCGAAACGGGACTGGGCAGGGACGCATTGCTCGACAAGATCGAACAGATCTTGCAGACGCAGGCGCTTCTCCGCGAGAACCCGGAAGACGCGGAATCTGCGGACGACACAAAAGCCGGGGAAAGCGAATGCGGATAATGCGTCCGATCGCATTTTTTGAAACAAGACGAGCAGGCGGGAACTTCCTGCCTGCATCGGTTTTTGACAGTTTTTATCTTAAAAAGGAGTCAAAATTATGAAAGTATTGATGCTCAACGGCAGCTCCAACCCCAAGGGAAACACCCGCTGCGCGCTCGGGATCGTCGCGGAAGAGCTCGCAAAAGAGGGAATCGAGTCGGAGATCTTTGAGATCGGCGCAGGCCCCGTGCGGGACTGCATCGGGTGCGGAAGATGCACCGAAAACGGATGCGTCTTTGCGGACGACCGCGTAAACGAATTCGTCGCCCTCGCAAAGCAGGCGGACGCGTTCGTATTCGGCACGCCCGTCTATTACGCGCACCCCTCGGGACGCGTCCTCTCCTTCCTGGACAGGGCGTTTTACAGCTCCAAGTGCGCTTTCTCCCATAAACCGGGCGCTTCGGTCGTCGTCGCGAGAAGGGCGGGCACGAGCGCTTCCTTCGACGCAATGAACAAGTATTTCGGCATTTCCGAGATGCCCGTGGTCGGCTCCTCTTACTGGAACGTGGCGCACGGCGCGAGAGCAGGCGAAGTCGTCCGCGACGACGAGGGCGTACAGACCTTGAAAAACCTGGCAAAGAACATGGCTTGGCTGCTCAGATGCATCGAGAAGGGCAGAGAATGCGGCGTTGCGCTGCCCGATACATATGACGGTGCCCGAACGAACTTCATCCGATGAGCGCCTTCAACGCAAAAAAGACCTTCCCTGAGCACTTCGGCGGAAGGTCTTTTCTTTTTTCCTCTGTCCTTTGTCTATTCCCTGCGGTTGCGCGCCGCCATGAACAGAGCGATCGCCACGCTGAGCACCGCCGTCAAAGCGGCGCATATCATACACCCGTACAAGACAGAAATCTGCGTCACGTTCCACCTCCGCCTACAGTATGCGCAAAAAAAAGAAAAACTGCCAAATTGCTTTGGCAGTTTTTTTCGTTTGGATTACGCTTTGCCTTCGGAGCCGAGCACGTTGATGATCTTGTGCTTGACCATCTCCTTCATCGAGATGCGCGCGTCGCCGAGATACTGTCTCGGGTCGAAGTGCGAAGGATTCTCCGCAAGGTGCTTTCTGATTGCCGCCGTGAACGCGACGCGGAGGTCGGAGTCGATGTTGATCTTGCAGACCGCCATCTGTGCCGCCGCGCGCAGCTCGGACTCGGGAATACCGATCGCATTGGGCATGGAACCGCCGTACTGATTGACGATCGCGACCTTGTCCTGCGGAACGGAAGAAGCGCCATGCAGGACGATGGGGAAGCCGGGAAGGCGCTTGCCGACCTCTTCGAGGATGTCGAGGCGAAGCTTGGGCTCCTGACCGGGTTTGAACTTGAATGCGCCGTGAGAGGTACCGATCGCAATCGCGAGGGAGTCGATGCCCGTCTTGGTCGCAAAATCGTACACTTCTTCGGGTCTCGTGTAGTGCGCGTGCTCGGCGGAGACGTTTACGTCGTCCTCGATGCCCGCGAGCTGTCCGAGCTCAGCCTCTACGACCACGCCGTGATCGTGCGCGTACTCGACGACCTTCTTCGTGATCTCAATGTTCTCCTGATAAGGGAAGTGCGAAGCGTCGATCATGACGGACGTGAAGCCGCCGTCGATGGAAGC
>CALVME010000071.1 GCA_944342055.1 uncultured Clostridia bacterium
AAACTTGCGGAAATTGCGCTCCCCGATGAAACAGATGCCCGTGGAATCCTTCTTCTTTGCGGTCGCCAATCCCTCGCGCTCGGCGATCGCGCGCACTTCGGGTTTGGTCAGCCCGCCGAGCGGAAAGAGCACGTCGGAGAGCTGATCCTGCGACAGTTGATTCAAAAAATAGGTCTGATCTTTGTTCTGATCTTTCGCTTTGAGCAGGAAATGCTTGCCCCCTTCGTGCGAGATCGCGCAATAATGCCCCGTCGCAATGCAATCGGCGCCCAGTCCCAAAGCGTACTCCTTGAACGGTTTGAACTTGATCTCGCGGTTACACAGCACGTCGGGATTGGGCGTCCTGCCCGCCGCATACTCTTCGAGAAAATAAGAAAAGACCCGATCGAGGTATGCTTTCGCAAAATTGACGGAATAATAGGGGATATCCAGCTTCGCGCACACCCTGCGCACGTCCGCAAAATCTTCCTCGGCGGAACAAACGCCGGAAGCGTCGTCTTCCTCCCAATTTACCATATAGAGCCCGATCACGCGGTAACCCTGCTGTTTCAAAAGCCAGGCGGCGACGGAGCTGTCCACTCCTCCGCTCATGCCCACCACGACTGTTTTCTGTTCCATAGCGCTTCCTCAAATTTTTTCACCATTATAGCAAAAAATCAAAAAAACAGGAAGAATTTTTTTGCACTTTTTTGAAAATTATGCTATAATGGTCTCACTTTCCGAAAAATACAAGTACTCGTAGTGTAATTGGATAACATTACGGCCTCCGACGCCGTCGAGTCCGGGTTCGACCCCCGGCGGGTACACCAGGCAGTTGCTTTGCCGTTCGAAAACGGCGAGGCAGCTGCTTTTCTCTTTTTTTGCGCCCCGCTGTTTTTCTCCGCTTCGATCGTGAAACCTTTTTCGCCCGTTACCGCTATCTTTTCTTCGCGTCCCTCAGCCCCTTCCCCCTTTTCCGAAGAGCATTGTTTCCGCCGTAAAAAAGTCAGCCGATCGTCCGCTCCTTCCGCCTTTTCCGCTCTTTTCCCCTCTGACCTTGACGGGAGGGCGCGGCGGTAGTATAATGATGGCATGACAGACTGCGGCAGTTTTCCGCACGGGAGTTTTATGAATGAAAAAAATCGGGCGACGGCAGGCGGTATTTTTCTCGCCGTATTAGCCGCCGCATTCTACGCGATCAACGCGCCCTGCTCAAAAATTTTATTAGACTACATGCCGTCCACGCTGATGGCAGGCTTTTTGTACTTAGGCGCGGGGCTGGGCATGGCGCCCGTCGCGCTCATAAGAAAGTTGAAAAAAGGCGCGCCGCAAGAGGCGAAACTCACCAGAGCGGAACTTCCCTACACCGTGGCGATGATCTTGCTCGACATAGCGGCGCCCATCTGCCTGCTGTTCGGGCTCAAGACGACTTCCGCGGCGAGCGCATCGCTTCTGAACAACTTCGAGATCGTCGCCACCGCGATCATCTCCCTCGCGATCTTCCGCGAAAAGATCAGCCCCAGGCTCTGGTGCGGCATCCTCTTCGTCACGCTCGCCTGCATTCTCCTCTCCGTGGAAGATTTTTCCCAACTACAATTTTCGTACGGCTCGCTCTTCATTCTGCTCGCCTGCGTCTGCTGGGGATTTGAAAACAACTGCACCCGCAAAATATCTTCCAAAGACCCCCTGCAGATCGTACTGCTCAAGGGCGTCTTTTCGGGCTCTGCTTCCCTCGTCATCGGTTTAGCGATCGGAGAGAGAACGCAAGTCCTCTGGAGCGTCATTGCGGTGCTGGGCGTCGGGCTCGTGGCATACGGACTGAGCATCTTCTGCTATGTCTATGCGCAGCGGACGCTCGGCGCGGCACGGACGAGCGCTTACTACGCGGTCTCGCCCTTCATCGGCGCCCTGCTCTCCCTGCTCGTCTTCCGCGATCTGCCCGACGGAATGTACTTCGCCGCCCTCGCGATCATGGCGATCGGCGCATGGCTCTGTGCGAAAGACGAGCCGGTTTTTCCGCACAAGCACAAAAAAGAATCCGACAAGGAGAACTGAAGTTATGGACACATTTACCTGCATACAGACGAGGCGCAGCACCCGCGCCTTTGCCGAAAAGGCGTTGGAACCCGAAAAGCTTGCGGCGGTCATCGAGGCGGGAAGGCTCGCTCCGAGCGGCGGCAACAGCCGCAGCCTGCATCTGATCGTCGTCACCAACCGCGAAGTTTTGCGCCGCCTTGCGGACGTCGCGCGCGAAGAATTCGCCGCCATGGAAGTGCGGGAAGGCATGTATCGCTCGATCGCGAACTCGATCGCCGCTTCCAAGCGCGGCAATTACGTCTTTCATTACGACCCGCCCGCCTTCATCGTCGTCGCCAACAAAAAAGGTTATCCCAACGCAATGGCGGACAGCGCCTGCGCCCTTGAAAACATGATGCTCGCGGCGAACGCGCTCGATCTCGGCTCCTGCTGGATCAATCAGCTGCACTGGCTGGACGAAAATCCCCGCGTCAACGCTTACCTCAGGGAGCTCGGCTTAAAAGAAGATGAGACGGTATGCGGCGCGCTCAGCCTCGGCTACGCAGAATCGCTCAACCGCACGCCGCGACAAAGCGAGACGGGCAACGCCGTCACCTACGTCAGATAAGCAGCTCGCCGCAAAGAGGGCATGCGCTCACGTTTTTGCACCGTCTCCGCGTTTTTGCGCATTCAGACAGGTTTGCCCGCGACGGGCGCCCCGCGGCATTGCAATTCCGTTTCCGCAAAAAAAGCAGGCGCCGCCTGCTTTTTGCACGCCGAGGGAGTGAATGATACGATCGGGCGCAACGGTAAGAGACAAAAACAGTTCACAGAAATCGGCTGTGTTACCATAAAGCCGAAAGCCTAAATCGACACAGAGAAATGAGATGTGTACCCGCCTCACCATGGAAGATCGCGCTTGTCTGCGAAAATACCGCGGTAAACCATGCCCTCGAGCGCAACGCTAAAAAAGAGTCCGACAAACGTCGGACTCTTTTTTATTTTGTCTGTTTGCTATCCGCATCAGCGGACGCCCGTCACTGCAAGGTGATCTGCGTCACTTTCAGACAAGCGCCGTCGACGCCCAGACCGATCGAATAGCTGTCGAGGAGTTCGCCCGTAAGCGCGGTCACGACGTATTCCTGTTTGAATACGACCGCCCCGCCGTCCCACGAGTACTGATAGGAGATGACGATCTGGTTCTCATTCGTCCAATCCCAGACGATCGTGGTCTCAAACTCGCCCGCATTGAACTGTTCTTTCAAATCCGAGCCCCAATCATCGGATTGCGCAGGCGTCAGTCCCTTCCAAACCTTCTGAATGCTGAAATCCATCGAAGTCACGGCCGCCGTGCCGGTCTTCTGATCGGGAGAAGCATCCACGCCGTTGATCCAGTTATCCGCCCTGAAGTTCAGGGAAGCATTGCTGCCCGTCCAGAGATAAGCGAGCGGGGAATTCCAAGCGTTCGCTCCGTTGGAGGTCGCCGTACCCGTAACGGTCACTTTCTGTCCCTTTTGGATGGAATTCGTCCAAAGAGGAGATTCTCCCGTGTATGCCGTGGAATTGTCTTCCGCGCCAAGCGTAAGATTTGTCGCAGTCGTCTCGCTCATCTTGCCAAGCGTAACGCGGATGTCGTCCGCATAGTAAGGATTGCCCGTGATCTGAACGGTCATATCGCTCGTCGGGAAATTCTCGTAGCGGTCGACGACCTTCCAGGTCTTTCCGCTGTCGAGCTCTGCCGTCTGCATGACAATGAGAGTATCTCCGATGCGCACGATGCTTGCCGTATAATCGCCCAATACCGATTCCGCCGTCGGCTGTGAAGGAATTGCGCTGATCCCGTCGCTGCCCGTGACCGCAGTGATCGGCGTACCGCTCCAAATGGAATCGGCGTTTACAAACGGAGCGCTGATGAAGAAATTCTTGGAGAAATACTTCGTCCCGTCCGTCAGTTCAAGGACGACGTCCTGATACCAATTGGTATCCTGGCTGTTTGTCCAGGTGTACTGTATCGCAAAATCACCCGTGAGAGCTCTCTGGCTGGAGGGAAGCGCCCCTGCAGGCGTCCACCATTCGGGATTGTCGTCGATGTTTTCCACTATTTCGGCGGAAGCGCGCCCCTCAAAGACGATCTCCGCCGTCGTATTGCCGACCACGCACTTGACCTTTGTCGCGCCGCAACCCTTTGTGCAGACAGCGACGTCGCCGTCGTAAGCGCCGAACTCGTGTGCGCAGGTCTCGATGTCCTTATCTACTTTATAGACGTTGATGAGACAATTTTCCCCTCCGAGATAGACGGTAATGTCCTGCGTTCCGAAGTTTGCATACGTCGCCGTGTAGACATAACTTCCGCCCGAAGCGGGAAGGACAGTCGCCGTTACCACGACGCTCGCGCCCGTGCGGGTGACCGTCAGCGTCACATCGGCATCCCGATAATACGCGCAATAATCATTCCAATTGATGTACGGGCTGTATGTTACATCCGAAATTACATCAAAGTTTATCGTCGAAAGATTTCCGCTGAAATAATCCGCACGCAGTACCCAAGAGTCGCCGATCTTTAAGAGCCAGTTCAAATACAGCTTGTTGAGGCTGTCATTTCCGTTGCCGTAGACGAGGGAAGGCGCCTTTACGTTCATTTCATACGTCAAAGTGAAGTCGCCGCTGACATCCTGAGGGAAATGCCAAGTATTGAACGCGCTCGTATAAGTGCCGTCTCCGTTGTCCGTACCGACCGTATAGATGGGATCGCCCTCGGGCGTATATTGATCGGGATCGAAGTCTGCCGCAAAGCCGACGACGACGTTGGAAATGCAGTATTCGACGCCGAGACCCTGCGTGCGGACCTGTGCGATCATGTACGAAAAGAGATTTTTGACCTCTGCCGCGAAGAATGAAGTATCCGCAGAATAGGCAAGAGTCAATAC